>CAYNCY010000223.1:0-6294 GCA_964395195.1 uncultured Steroidobacteraceae bacterium | reverse complement strand
CCGAGCGGAGCGGGCAGCCCGAACACCCAGCGCCGGTGGCCGCTCGCCGTCGCGATGTAGCGCGCAAGCTCCGTGAGCGAGAACACCTCGGGTCCGCAGAGTTCGAGCGTCGCGCCCTCGATGCCGGGCGCATCGAGCGCGGCGATGAGCGCCGCGACGAGGTCATCGAGGAGCACGGGGGCGAGGCGCGCGCCGCCGCGCGCGAGCGGCAGCACCGGGAACGCCGCGAGGAGCGTCGCGAACTGGTGCAGCAGCCCACCGTCCGGGCCGATCACGATCGAGGGCCTGAGCACCGTCCAGGCCACGGGCCCCGCATCCTCGCGCAGCGCCTGCTCGGCCGCTGCCTTGCTCCAGAGGTACCGGCTCGGCGCACTCGCGCTCGCGCCGAGAGAACTCATCTGCAGCACCCGCGGCACGCCCGCCGAGCGGGAGGCCTGGATCATCTTGCGCGTGAGATCGACGTGCACGCGCTGGAAGCTCGCGCGACCGCGCTCGTTGAGCACGCCGATGAGGTTGATGACGACGTCGCTGCCGCGGAAGGCCTCGGCGAGCGCGCTCGGATCGTGGACGTCGGTCTGGAGCAGCTCGAGACCCGGCAGCACCGTCAGGGCGCGGTGGCGCGCGCGGTTGCGCGTGAGTACCTGGACGCGGTGGCCGTCACGGATGAGGCGCGTGACGAGGGCGGAGCCGACAAAGCCGGTGCCGCCGAGTACCGAGATCCGAAGTGATCGCATGAGAACCCGCCCCGCACTGCGAGGGGCGGATTATAGCGGGTGCGGTCCCGCAGCGACGGGCGCACGGCACGGGCCGTGCGCCCCGCGCGTTCAGCGGACCGGCAGGATCAGCGTCGCGCTGCCGCGGCGCACGGTCAGCACGAGCGTGGCCTGGTCCTTGGCCGCCGCCTTGAGGTCCTTGACGGTGCCGACGTGCTGGCGGTTGACGTTGGTGATCACGTCGTTCGCCTTGAGCTGACCGGCCGCCGCGGGCGAGCCCGCCTCGATCGCCCGCACCAGGACGCCGCCACCCGGCGCATCGGCGAGGTCGGCGCCTTCGAAGGCGCGGTGGATGCTCGGCGCGTCCTTGCTGTCGGCGCCGCCGCCGCCGCCGTTCTGCACGAGCGCGGTGAAGTGGCGCGCCTTGCCGTCGCGCAGCACGGCGAGATCGACGCTCTCGCCGACGCGCATGAGACCGATGCGGTTCCTGAGCTCGGTCGAGGACTTGACGGCCTGGCCGTTCACCGCGGTGATCACGTCCCCCGCCTTGACGCCGGCCTTGTCGGCCGCGGAGCCCTCGACGACCTCCTGCACGAGCGCGCCCTGCACGTCCTTGGCACCGAGGCTGTCGGCGATGTCGGGCGTCAGCGTCACGATGTGGACGCCGAGGATGCCGCGCTTGACCTCGCCGTACTTGACGAGCTGGTCGACGACCGAGCGCACCATGTTGGAGGGAATCGCGAAGCCGATGCCGATGTTGCCGCCCGAGCGCGACAGGATCGCGGAATTGACGCCGATCAGCTCGCCGCGGAGGTTGATCAGGGCGCCGCCCGAGTTGCCGGGGTTGATCGAGGCATCGGTCTGGATGAAGTCCTCGTAGCCGTCCGGGTTGATGCCGGAGCGGCCGAGGGCGCTGACGATGCCGTAGGTGACGGTGTGCTGGAGGCCAAAGGGGTTGCCGATGGCGAGCACGAAGTCACCGACCTCGGCCTTGCTCGAATCGCCGATCGGCAGTTCCGCGAGCTTTGCGTCCTTGACCTTCACGACGGCGACGTCGGAGGCCTTGTCGGCGCCGACCACGGTCGCCTTGTAGTCGCGACCATCAATGGTGGTGACGGTGATCTCGGTCGCATCCTCGACGACGTGGGCATTCGTGACGATGAGCCCTTGCTTTGCGTCGATCACGACGCCGGAGCCCGCGCTCTGGAACTGGCGCTCACGGGGACCTTGGTCCGGCACGTCGAAGAAGCGGCGGAAGAACGGGTCCTCCATCAGCGGGTTGCGCTGGCCGCGCTCGGCGATCGTGCCGCGGGTCGCGATGTTGACCACGGCGGGGGAGGCGCGCTTGACGATCGGCGCGAGCGAGGGCATCGGCGCGCCGTTGACCTCGGCGGGGAGCGGGCCCTGGGCGCCGGCGAGCGGCGCAGCCGCGGCGAGCGAAAGGCCGAGCGTCACGGAGGCGATGACCCGGGTGAAGGGCGCACGACGGTTCAAAGAGGCGGTGTGCATGCAAAAACCCTGTATGTCCAAAAAATGGGAATCCGCCGAAGCGGAAGCGCGGCTGCGCGAACCAAAGGATCCGGCTGGATCCACCGCACGACCCCGCGGGTTCGGGAAAAAGACCGCGCTCGGGTCGCTAAAGTTCCACGCAGCCGGCCGCCGGCCGGCTGCGTGGCGGATTGAGTCAGGCCGCTTCGACGCTGATCTTACGAGGCAGGACCTGCTCCTGCTTCGGAATTGCAACCTCGAGGACGCCCGCGCTGAAGCGCGCCTTGACCGACGCCGAGTCGGCGGTGTCCGGCAGGCTGAAGCGACGGAAGAACTCGCCGCTGACCCGCTCGACGCGTCGGAAGCCCTGCTTCTCGTCACGGCTCTCGAGCTCGCGCCGGCCGCGGATCGTCAGCACGCCCTTCTCGAGCGTGATGTCGATGTTCTTGGGATCGACGCCCGGCAGGTCCGCGTGCAGTACGAACTGCTTCGCTTCCTCGCGGATGTCGACCGGCGGGGTCCAGTCGACGACGGTCTGCTGCGACTCCTCGTTTCCGGACGGCTGCGTGAACAGGCGGTCGAGATCGCGCTGCAGGCGGTTCATCAGTAACCAGGGTTCATAGCGTGTGAGGGTCATGTTGTCGGCTCCTGTGGGATTGTGATCGGCTGACAACCAGAGTCGGGGTGGTGGATCGATTTTCAAGCACGAGGGCCTCTGCGGGCGGCCTCGGCCGGTGGACAACCTGTTGAGGAACGGTGGATCTCGTGTGCCGCAGCGGTGCACACAATATCTTGTGGTCCGGCCCCGGAATCTGTTGACAGAATCCCCCCGCTGATCCGTCGGTAAAACCCGCAGTGGAAATATGTAAGTAATTGTTTAAACAGGGTAAAAATGGAATGGTCATATAACAAAAGAAAGTCTTGACTCAGGACCCCCCGAAAAATACTTTAGCGGCTCCCCCACAAGATCTTGTGGCGGGCAGGGATTCTTTTCAGCTTTTGGAGTGGGGGAGGGGAGCGAGTAGGCGACGGCGCACAGTGCGTCGCGGCTTTGTGCTTCCTGGGCGCTTCCAAATAATGACAACGCATTCGGCTCAACGGAGCGACATTTCAAGATGAGCACGGCATTCAAGATAGAGCCTTCAGACGTGGCAATTCCCTTTCAGGAAGCGTCCCTCGACATCTGGGACAAGAAGTACCGGTTGACGGCCAAGGACGGGTCGCCGATCGACAACTCGATGGACGACACGTACAAGCGCGTTGCCGTCGCGCTCGCCGAAGTCGAGCCCGCGCCCGTGCGCGAGGAGTGGCACGAGCGCTTCCTGTGGGCGTTGCGCAAGGGCGCGATCCCGGCCGGGCGCATCACCTCGAACGCGGGCGCGCTCGAGCACAAGCCCGCGACCTCGACGATCAACTGCACCGTCTCCGGCACGATCATCGACTCGATGGACGACATCCTGAACAAGGTGCACGAGGCCGGCCTGACGCTTAAGGCGGGCTGCGGCATCGGCTATGAGTTCTCGACGCTCAGGCCGCGCGGCGCCTACGTCTCGGGTGCCGGCGCCTACACCTCGGGCCCGCTCTCGTTCATGGATATCTACGACAAGATGTGTTTCACCGTCTCCTCCGCCGGCGGTCGCCGCGGCGCGCAGATGGGAACGTTCGACATCGGTCATCCGGATGCGATGGAGTTCATCCGCGCCAAGCGCGAGAACGGGCGCCTGCGGCAGTTCAACCTGTCGCTCCTGATCACCGATGAGTTCATCGAGGCGGTCAAGGCCGATCGCGAGTGGCGCCTCGCCTTCCCGCTCTCGAAGAAGGAGTTCGAGGCCGATCAGCCCGATCTCGCCGACGAGACCAAGTACGTCTGGCGCGAGTGGCCGGTCTCCGCGCCCTACGTTTCGCGCGACGACGGACTCGTCTGCTGCAAGATCTACAAGACGCTGCCGGCGCGGCGCATGTGGGACGTCATCATGACGTCGACCTACGACTTCGCGGAGCCCGGCTTCGTGCTGATCGACCGGGTCAACGAGATGAACAACAACTGGTGGTGCGAGAACATCCGCGCCACCAACCCGTGCGGCGAACAGCCGCTGCCGCCGTACGGCTCCTGCCTGCTGGGTTCGGTGAACCTCACGCGGTTCGTGCTGCGGCCGTTCACCGCCGATGCGGCCTTCGACTGGGACGAGTACCGCGAGGTCGTGAAGGTGTTCACGCGCATGCTCGACAACGTCGTCGAGATCAACGGCCTGCCGCTGCCGGGCCAGCGCGAAGAGATCATGCGCAAGCGGCGCCACGGCATGGGCTTCCTGGGCTTGGGCTCCACGATCACGATGCTCGGCATGAGCTACGGCTCGAAGGAGTCCGTGCAGTTCACCGAGGCCGTGTCGCGCGAGATGGCGATTGCCGGCTGGGAGGAGGCCCTTGAGCTCGCGCGCGAGAAGGGCCCTGCGCCGATCATGAACGAGGAGTTCGTGGTCACGGCCCGCATGCTGCGGCTCCGTCCCGAGATGGTGCGCGACGGCTGGAAGCTCGGGCAGAAGGTCCCGGGACGCGTCCTGCACGCCCGCTACAGCCGCTACATGGAGCGGCTCGCGACGGTGGCCCCGGACCTCGTCGAGCAGCTCGCGACCACCGGTGCCCGCTTCACCCACCACAGCTCGATCGCGCCAACGGGCACCATCTCGCTGTCGCTCGCCAACAATGCCTCGAACGGCATCGAGCCCTCCTTCGCGCACCACTACTTCCGGAACGTGATCCGCCCGGGGCGCAAGACCAAGGAGCGCATCGACGTCTATTCGTACGAGCTGCTCGCCTATCGCGCGCTCGTGAATCCGCGCGCCGTACCGGGGGCGGGCAAGCCCGAGGACGAGCTGCCGCCGTACTTCATCACCGCGGACACGGTGACGCCGGCGCAGCACGTCGACATCCAGGCGGCGTCGCAGAAGTGGATCGATTCCAGCATCTCGAAGACCGCGAACGTGCCGACCGACTTCAAGTACGACACGTTCAAGGACATCTACCTGTACGCGTACGAGCAGGGCCTCAAGGGCTGCACGACCTTCCGCTACAACCCGGAAGCCCACCAGGGCGTGTTGGTGAAGGAAGCGGACCTCAAGAACACGACCTATGCGTTCACGCTCGATGACGGCACGGAAGTGAAGGTTCGCGGCGACGAGGAGATCGAATACGACGGCGAGATGCACTCCGCCGCCAATCTCTTCGACGCGCTCAAGGAAGGGTATTACGGGAAGTTCTGACATGATCAAGATCGAAAAGAAAATCACCAAGTTTCGCGTCGACAAGCCGACCGAGGCGCCGCCGGCGAAGAGCACGGAGGACCGCAAGGCCGAGGTCGCGGAGCTGCGCAAGGACGGCAATAAAGTCGTTCGGATGCACGAGAAGCTCGAGCGTCCGGAAGTCCTGATCGGCTCGACCTACAAGATCAAGACGCCGGTGTCGGATCACGCGATGTACGTGACCATCAACGACATCGTGTTGAACGAGGGCACCGAGCAGGAGCACCGCCGGCCCTTCGAGGTGTTCATCAATTCGAAGAACCTCGACCACTTCCAGTGGATCGTCGCGCTGACCCGGATCATCTCGGCGGTTTTCCGCAAGGGTGGCGACATGGCGTTCCTGGTCGACGAGCTCAAGGCAGTGTTCGACCCGCGCGGCGGCTATTGGCAGCCCGGCGGCAAGTTCATGCCCTCGATCATCGCCGAGCTCGGCTACGTGATCGAGAAGCACCTGCAGACGATCGGCATGATCCCGCGTCCGGAGATGGACGAGCACCGGCGCAAGATGATCGACGCGAAACGCGAGGAGTACGAGTCGCGCGGCAAGCAGCAGGACATGTTGTCGCGCCCGCACTATCCGGAGGGCGCGCAGCTGTGCCTCAAGTGCAGCACCGCGGCCGTCATCCTGATGGACGGCTGCCAGACGTGCCTCAACTGCGGCGATTCGAAGTGCGGATGATGAGCTAACGAACCCGTCGACACGCGCTCGAGCCGGGCCGAAAGCCCGGTGCCGCGAAAGCGGTACGAGGCGCGTGCGTTCCGGGCCGCCCCTTCCAAGGGGCGGCCCTTTTTTT
>CAYNCY010000222.1:2927-6308 GCA_964395195.1 uncultured Steroidobacteraceae bacterium | reverse complement strand
TGAGCTACACGAGCTCGGCGATGAGCGAGTGGGACTTCCTCACCCCCCTCACCGAGCGCACCGGCTGCCGACTGCTGCTCGACGTCAACAACATCTACGTCAGCAGTCGCAACCACGGCTTCGACGCACTCGAGTTCATCAACGGCGTGCCGGTCGCCGCTGTGCAGCAGTTCCACCTCGCGGGGCACCAGGACCACGGTACCCACTGCATCGACACGCACGATGCACCGGTGCGTGACGAGGTGTGGAACCTGTACGCGCATGCCGTGCGCCGCTTTGGCGAGGTGAGCACGCTGCTCGAGCGCGACGACGCGATTCCCCCGCTCGCCGAGCTCGTTAGCGAGCTCGGCCGGGCGCGCGCAGTCGCACGCGCCGCCCAGGCGCGGGCCGCCTGATGCGCCTCGCCGACCTCGAACGCGCCGTCCAGGCCCACATGCTCGCGGGCGGCACGCTACCCGCCGAGCTCGCAGCCGCGGTTGCGCCGCCGGCCGCCGAGCGCTGGGAGATCTACACCGATGGCTACCGCCTGAGGCTCACCGAGGCGCTCGGGCTCCAGTATCCGGCACTCGCGGCACACCTCGGTGCCGAGCGGTTCGCGGCGCGCGTCGCGCCTTTCATTGCAGCGAACCCGTCGGTGCACCGCTCGATTCGTGACTACGGCGAGGAGCTCGCCGCGTTCATCCGCAGCTCCGCCGGCGGCATCGAGAACGAGATGTTGGCCGACCTCGCACTCTTCGAGTGGCAGCTCGCCGGTGCCTTCGATGCCGCCGATGCCGTCCCGACCGCGCCTTCCGACCTGGCGACGCTCGCCCCGACGGACTGGGTCGAACTTGCATTCCGTGCGGTGCCGAGCATGCGACGCCTCCGCACCCGGACGAACGCGATCCCGGCGTGGCGGGCGACGCAGCACGCAGCAGCCGACGCAGCCGTGGACGAAACCCCGCCGCTCCCCGCCCGGCGCGAGGAGCCGACCGACTGGTTCATCTGGCGGTCGGGACTCGCAACGGAGTTCCGACCAGCGAGTGCCGACGAGGCGGCGGCTTTTGATGCGCTCACGGGTGGCGCGCGCTTCGGCAACCTCTGCGAGCAACTGTACGAATCCTTCCCTGACGATGCTGCGTCGCGGGCCGCCAGCTGGCTAAAGGGCTGGCTGATCGGGGGTCTGCTCGTGAGAGTATGATGCGGCGCTCGACCCCGACGGTGGAGCATCCCGATGAGCCGAATCCTCGCCCGAACCGCTGCTGCTCTTGCCATGACCGTGTTCGCCCTGCCCCTTGCATCCGCCGCTGCGGATGCCCCCGCTAGCGCGATGCTTGCGCCCTGGTCGGGTCCGTACGGCGGCGTACCGCCCTTCGACAAGGTCCGGATCGCCGACTTCAAGCCGGCGCTCCTTGCCGGTATGGAGGCCGAGCTCGCCGATGTCGCGCAGATCGCGGACAACCCCGCACCGCCGACCTTCGAGAACACGATCGTCGCGATGGAGCGCTCCGGCCGCGTGCTGAACCGCGTGCAGCGCATCTACCAGATCTACGTCTCGACGCTGAACGAGAAGAGCCTGCAGGCCGTCGACGAGGAAATGTCGCCGAAGCTCGCGGCGCACTCCGACCGGATCGTCCAGAACGACAAGCTGTTCCGGCGCATCGCCGCCGTCTACGCCGCGCGCGAGAAGAGCGGCCTCAACGCCGAGCAGCAGCGCCTGTGCTGGCTCTACTACACGAACTTCACGCTCGCGGGCGCCCAGCTCGATCCTGCCGCCAAGGCGCGCCTCTCGGAGCTCAACCAGCAGCTCGCGAGCCTGTACACGAAGTTCTCGCAGAACCTGCTCGCCGACGAGAACGACCACTGGCTCGCGCTCGACTCGGACGCGGATTTCGCGGGGCTGCCCGAATCGATCCGCAGCGGCCTCGTTGCAGGCGCCAGCGCCCGCGGCATCAAGGCCAGGGGCGCCGTGCTCAACACGCGCTCGAGCGTCGAGCCCTTCCTCGAGTACTCGACCCGCCGCGACCTGCGCGAGAAGGCCTGGCGCGCGTTCGTGAGTCGCGGCGACAACGGCGACGCGCACGACAACAACGAGTTGATCGCGAAGATCCTGAAGCTGCGTGCGGCGCGGGCCAAGCTGCTCGGCTACCCGACGCATGCCCACTGGCGCCTCGAGGACTCGATGGCGAAGACGCCCGAGCACGCGATGGGGCTGATGGAGGCGGTCTGGCCGGCGGCGGTCGCGCGAGTCCACGAGGAGGTCGCCGACATGCAGGCGATCGCCGACAAGGAGAGCGCCGCGAACGGCGCGCCGAAAATCAAGATCGAGCCGTGGGACTACCGCTTCTACGCCGAGAAGGTCCGCACCGCCAAGTACGACCTCGACGCCAACGAGGTGAAACCGTACCTGCAGCTCGAGAAGCTGCGCGAAGGGATGTTCTGGGTCGCCGGGCAGCTGTTCGACTTCCACTTCACGCCGATTCCCGCCGGCGCCGTACCGGTCGCCCATCCCGATATCCGCGTGTTCGAGGTCAAGGACGGCAAGGGCAAGCACGTCGGGCTCTGGTACTTCGATCCGTACGCCCGCAAGGACAAGGAGTCGGGCGCGTGGATGAACGAGTACCGCACGCAGGAACGCTTTGACGGAGTGGTCACGACGATCGTGTCCAACAACGCGAACTTCGTGAAGGGGGCGCCCGGCGAGCCGCTGCTGATCAGCTGGGAGGACGCGACCACCCTCTTCCACGAGTTCGGCCATGCCCTGCACGGCCTGTCATCGAACGTGAACTACCCCTCGCTTGCGGGCACGAACGTGCCGCGCGACTACGTCGAGTTTCCCTCGCAGTTGCTCGAGCATTGGCTCTCGACGCCCGAGGTCCTCTCCCACTTCGCGCTTCACTACAAGACCGGGAAGCCCATTCCCGCCGAGCTCGTCGCCAAGATCCACCGCGCCGAGACCTTCAACCAGGGCTTCAAGACGGTTGAGTACCTCTCGAGCGCACTCATCGACATGAAGCTGCACCTCGCGGGCGATGCGACGATCGATCCGCGCGAGTTCGAGAAGACGACGCTCGCGGCGCTCGGCATGCCGCACGAGATCGTGATGCGGCATCGCACGCCGCAGTTCCAGCACATCTTCGCAGGCGACGGATATTCCGCCGGCTACTACAGCTACCTGTGGGCCGAAACCCTTGCGGCCGACGCGTGGGAGGCGTTCACCGAAGCCGGAGGTCCGTACGATCCCGCTGTCGCCGCACGACTGCGTGCGAACGTCTTCTCGATCGGCAACACGCGCGATCCCGCCGAGGCGTACCGCGCGTTCCGCGGTCGCGATCCCGGCATCGCGGCATTGATGCGCACGCGCAATTTCCCGCAGCCCGCCGCTGCCGCGGCACAGCCGAC
>CAYNCY010000222.1:0-2827 GCA_964395195.1 uncultured Steroidobacteraceae bacterium | reverse complement strand
CATTGATGCGCACGCGCAATTTCCCGCAGCCCGCCGCTGCCGCGGCACAGCCGACCAAGTGAACTGACGCGAATGAGCGCGGCCCGGGCGGCCGCCTCACCGATAGAGAAGGAGCTCGGCGATCTCCGCGCGCCACGCGGCCTCGTCACGCCCGGCGAGCGCATCGAGGTCGGCCACCCTGGCGGCCGGATCGTCGACCCACTCGCGCAGCGCCGTACCGCCGTTGATCAGGTCGATGGCGAGCCGCTGGCTCTCGTACTCGTAGTGGAAGTCGCGCCAGAGCGGGTAGTCGGGCTGCATGGCTTTGAGCGCCTTGAACGCTGCCGCCACCAACCGCCAGGGACGAAACGCGGCGTGCGAGTACGCCGGATCGTCGACGTGAATCTGAAGGCCGGCACAGAGCTCGCCGACGTGCTTGTGGAACGTGGGTTCGAACCAGCAGGTGCGGATCCGGCAGCCCGCCAGCCACGCCGGCGCGAGTGCGTGCATCTCGCGCAGCCACACGCCCGCGTCGATGCCGGGCGCGCCGAAGAGCTCGAGCGGGCGGGTCGTGCCACGACCCTCCGACAGCGTCGTGCCCTCGAGCATGACGGTGCCCGGATAGCAGCGCGCCATCGTGACGCTCGGCGCGTTCGGGCTCGGGTTGACCCACGCGCGCTCGCCGACGGGCCAGCCGAATCCGGGTGCCGCAGCTGGCTGCCAGCCTTCGAGCGTGATCACGCGATAGTCGACGTCCAGCCTGAACTGCCGGATGAACCAGTAGCCCGCCTCGCCGAGCGTGAGGCCGTGACGCATCGGGAAGCGCCCGGCGCCGACGAAACTCTCCCACCCCGGCTGCAATGCGGAGCCCTCGACGATGCGACCAGCAGGGTTCGGGCGATCGAGCACCCACACTGATTTCCCGGTGCGCGCCGCGGCCTCGAGCATGTAGCGCAGCGTCGTCAGGAACGTATAGATGCGACAGCCGAGATCCTGCAGGTCCACGAGCAGCACATCGAAGGTGTCTAGCATCGCCGCGGTCGGCCGGCGGACGTCACCGTAGAGGCTGAAGACCGGAATGCCGAGGGTCGGGTCGCGGTAGTCCGGCGACTCGACCATGTTGTCCTGCTTCTCGCCGCGCAGGCCGTGCTGCGGTCCGAACGCTGCGGTCAACCGCACGTTCGGGAGTCGCGCGAGCGCATCGAGCGAGTGCGTGAGATCGCGGGTCACGGAAGCGGGATGTGCGAGCAGCGCCACTCGTTTGCCCGCCAGCGGCGCACGGAGCGATGCGTTCTCGAGCAGACGGTCGATGCCGAAGTTCACGTCGCGGACGCTCCGTAGCCGGGAAGCGTCATCAGGAAGCCGCGCCGGTCGTGGAAGTCGGCGCGCTCGCCCGGATGGCCGAGCGCGAAGTAGTGGATGCGTGCGTCATGGCCCTCGATCACCGCGGCGAGTCCGATCTCGAGCGGCGCCTTGGACTTGAGCCGAGGCAATTTGCCGATGTCGACCCGCACATCGACCACGCGCAGCGCGCCCGCCTCGCGAGTCTCGATGGTCGGCGCCACCGCGAACTCGGGGTCCGCGAGGCGCTCGCGATAACCGCCGAATCGGTAGCCGGCCCAGCACGTCGACGGCGAGAAGTTGAGTTCGTAGTAGGCGCCTGCGCCCGGCACTGCGCAGAAGGCCTCGAAGCAGGTGCGTCGCCAGAGGCCGTCGCTCCGTTCGGCGGTCGCGGCCGACGGCCACGCAATGGACGCGAGATCGCCGGCCAGCTCGTAGCGCAGCTCAAGCCCGTGCTCAGTCCGCTCGACCGACACCGCGATGCGAAGGTCGGGCGAGGGTTGCGGATTGCCCGGATGCGGGACGAGGTCGGCACGGGTGCGGAGCATCCACGAATGCTACCGCGTTCGAGCCGGCCCGCAACGCGACCGCCATCACGGAGATGGCGTCGCGGCCGGCCTCAGCGGGCACGGCGGAAGGTAAGGTTGTACCGAACCGCGTCCGGACCCGTCGCCGGACCGGCGGCGAGACGTCGCACGCCGTGATACCCCGCGCGGGCCGTCCCGCCAAACACGACGACGTCCCCGTCGGTGACTCGGACGGGAAGCGGCGGGCCCTTGCGCGTCGCGCCGTACCACAGGAACGTCGCCGGCAGCCCGATCGACACCGAGACAATCGGCTGGCCGAGGTCGCGCTCGTCGTAGTCACGGTGCGCACCGAGCTGGCTGCCGATCGCATAGCGGTTGATCAGGCAGCAGTCGGGCTCGTAGTCGCCGAAACCGGCCGCGCGCGACGCCAGCCCCGCGAGCTCGCGGAACTCGCTCGGCAGCGGTGACCATGGCAGACCGGTCACGGGATCGCTCTCGACGTAGCGATAGCCACGCGCATCGCTGTGCCAACCGACGGCGCCGCAGTTCGTCATCGCGACCGACGTCTGGCCGCCGAAGGGGGATTTCAGCCGGCGAAACGGCGCCGTGGTCGCAATGCGCTCGATGATCGCGCGCAGCGGCGGCGTCGAGACGAAGCGCCTGAGAACGACGGCGTCGGGCGCGATCGTCATCATGCCCCCCGCCTCAGGGGGAGCGAAGAGGTCGGCTTCGTCGGTCGGATAGGTGCGCGGTGCCATCAAGGTCGAGGGGACGATGGAAGGGAGAACGGGTCCGGTGGAACTGGCGTGGCCGAATGCGACCGCAATCGACGTTAGCACGAAGCCATCGCCCGGCGCGCGGGCGCGAATTCGCCGCGATGAGGTTCGAATCTGTGCAAGATGGACGGCGGGAATCGGGACAGAGCCGCGATGGACACCGTGACGACATCGACCGCCGAGTCACCGCGCTACTCGCGCAGC
>CAYNCY010000221.1:0-6328 GCA_964395195.1 uncultured Steroidobacteraceae bacterium | reverse complement strand
CGCCTCCCGCGCGCGGACCTTCGCGGACGTCGCTGCGCAGGAGTTCAGCCCCGCGCGTCGACGCGAGCTCGCCCCGGAACTCGCGCGTCGGGAGGCGCTCTATCGCGCGATCGCGACGCGGCGGTTCGCATTGACCGCGCGCGAGGACCGCGCCGGAGCCGACAATCCGGGCTCGAAGCTGATCCAGGACGAGCTTGCCAGCCTCGTGCGCGAGGTCGACACCGTGAACACCGCGATCGCGGCGCGTGGCCGCTCCCAGGGTGCTGTCGCGGGCCCCGGCGGCGCACGCATCGAGCGGCTCCAGGGCATCCTGCCGGCAAACGCGGCGCTCGTTGCCTACTGGCTCGGCGCGGATTCAGGGTTTGCGTGGACGGTCTCGAAGGCCGGTCTTCGCTGGGAGCGTCTGGGCGCACCGTCACCCATCGTCGAAGCGGCGCGCGCATTCCACGAGTCGCTGGCCCGTATCGTCGACCGCCCGGTCGAGCGCCGACTCCGTGACGGCACTGCGCTATATGAGCTCATCGCGCGACCCCTCGAGCATGACCTCACCGACTACCGGCAGTGGATCGTGATTCCGGACGGCGTGCTCGGCTACATCCCGTTCGCGGCCCTACGCGTCCGTCGGCCGGGCGGAGACACGTTCGTCGGCGCCGATCACGACATCGCCCTGGCCCCGGCCGCCTGGATGCTCCACCCGGAAACGCCTCGCCGTCGCGCCGCTGCGCGCGAACTCCTCATGGTCGCCGACCCCGTGTACGAGCGCAGCGACCCGCGCCTCGCATCGCGGTCCCGCTCCGAGCCCGCGGGACCGCCGGCCACGCGCGCCGACGCCGGGGCGCTCAACCTCCATCGCCTCCCCGGTACCGCCCGCGAGGCCGCCGACATCGCGGCGCAGTTCCCGCTCGACTCGGTGGACCGACAGACCGGCTTCGACGCTTCGCGCGAGCGCGTGCTCGCGCTCGACTGGTCCCGCTACCGGTTTATCCACATGGCGGTACACGGCACTGTCGATGCAACGCTGCCCGAACTCTCGGCGCTCATTCTCAGCACCTACGATACGGCCGGTCAGCCGATCGAGGGCGCGATCCGGGTCGCGGATCTCTCGCTCAGGTCGCTCGATGCGGATGTCGCGGTGTTCAGCGGCTGCGAGACGGCGCTTGGCAAGAATGTGACGAGCGAGGGACTCGTCGGAATCGCTTACACGACGTTGGCTCGCGGCGCACGCGCGGTCGTCGCATCGCTCTGGGCGGTACCCGATGAGATCGGTGCAGGGCTCATGACAGAGTTCTATCGTCACCTGCTACGCGACTCGATGAGCCCGTCCCAAGCGCTCGGCACTGCGATGCGATCGATCCTCGTGCGCGATGCTTCGTCGGATCCGGCTCTGTGGGCTCCGTTCCAGGTGTCGGTAGTCGCGCTGCCCGCGCTCCCGGAGCCGCGGCATGCGACGACTCGGCCTTAGTCGGAAACCAACGAATCGGAGACACCGTGAAGTGCTGGCTCAATAAATCGATCACCCTGAACGATGCCTGGGGAGTGGGACCGATCCTCATCACGACGCCGCCGCTGCAGGTGCTGCCGGAGTTCGCGTTGCAACCCCGGTACCTGCGCGATGCGAGCGGCAACTACCAGCTCGCGCAGTTCGCGCTCGTGCACTCCTCGGGTTTCCTGCCCGACGGCTGGTACTCCTCGGTGTTCACGCCGAAGGGTACGAATCCCGTCACCGGCATCTCTGGACTGCCGCCCTGGGACCCGCAGGACCCGGATGCCTACCGCTCGGTGATCGATGGGCCCGGGAACAACCTCGGCCAGTCGACGACGATGCGACTCGAAGGCACCGTTCCCTTTGTCGATCCGAAGGGTAACGTCGGCTATGACAGCGTCTGCCTCTATTACATCCCGAACGCCGTCCAGGATCCCGCGAACCCGGATCTTGTCGTCGTAAAGACCGCGGCCCTCGCTGCCACCACCAACACCGTCGCGGCGCGCCAGCAAGGCTCCGCGCAGGGCCCTCCGCACTAGAAACTCCAGCCGGGGCGCACGGATTTTCGGCCGGGCAGGGCACTGAAGTCCGGCTCGGGTCGGGTCCGACACAGGGACGAGCGTGCGCCGGCCGGCGAACGAGACTCTTACGCGGGTCATTCCCTGGGTGACCCCGAGGCGCTGGCGGCATCCCGAGCCGGGGAAGCCTCTCCGGGCAGACCGCTCGGCACGGTTGCCGGCGCCTACACGGAGCTGACGAGGAGCCGACGCAAAGCTCCGGTCTGGGATCGGGTCACCCTCTCCTGTTATGGTCGACTCCCCGCGGATGGGTCGCGAGCGCCCGCGCGCCGACTCCTTCCCCTTCCCCGTCTCTATCGCGGAGGTGCGACGTGGCCAGCATCATCCTCAAAGGCAGCGAGCGGACCGCGATGCCGGGAGCCCGGGACCGGTCGCGCGCGAACCCGGCCGAACGCCTCGAAGTCACGGTCGTGCTTCACTGCCGCGCGCTCGTGTCGCTGAAAGAGCGCATCGCGAGGCTCGCCTCTCCGCATGCCGTCCCGTACCTGACACGCGAGCAGTTCGCCGCCGAGCACGGCGCGGAGACCTCCGCGGTCGCGGCGGTACGCGCGTTCGCGGCGACGAACGGCATTGCCGTGGTCGATGAGAACCCCGCGCGGCGTGCGGTGGTGCTGTCGGGCACGGTGGCGCAGTTCGAGGCGGCGTTCGAGGTCGAGCTCATGCACGTCGAGCATCCGGATGGCAGTTATCGCGGCCGCGAGGGTCCGATTTACATTCCTGAGGGACTGGCGGCGTCCGTCCTCGCCGTGCTCGGCCTCGACAACCGCCCGCAGGCGATGACGCACTTTCGCACGCGACCCCCGACGAGATCCGCGCGCTCGCGCGCCGCGACGCCGGTGCCAACCTCGTACACGCCGCCCGAACTCGCGACGCTCTATGGATTTCCCGACGGGACGGGCGATGGCCAGTGCGTTGCACTCATCGAGCTCGGCGGCGGCTACCGGCCCGCGGACCTCGATGCGTACTTCACGGACCTCGGCGTCGGCTCGCCCCAGGTCTCGGCCATCTCGGTCGATCACGGCAAGAACGGACCGACCGGCGACCCCAACGGTGCCGACGGCGAGGTGATGCTCGATGTCGAGGTGGTCGGGGCGATCGCACCGCAGGCGCGCATCGTCGTCTACTTCGCGCCCAACACGGACGCGGGCTTCCTCGATGCGATCACGACCGCCGTGCACGACACGACCAATCGCCCGAACGTGATTTCAATCAGCTGGGGCGGCCCCGAGTCGAGCTGGACCTCGCAGGCGATGAGCAGCTTCAATTCCGCATTCGAGGCCGCCGCCGCGATGGGCATTACGGTGTGCGTCGCCTCCGGCGACAACGGCTCCTCCGACGGCGTCACGACCGGCGGCGAGCACGTCGACTTCCCGGCGTCGAGCCCCTTCGCACTCGCCTGTGGCGGCACGAGCCTGACCGCGACGTCGACCGCGATCACCTCCGAAGCGGTGTGGAACGACGGCGCCAGCGGTGGCGCGAGCGGCGGCGGCGTCAGTACCGTTTTCGAGTTGCCGGCGTGGCAGGCAGGCCTCAAGACGGCCGCGTCCGCCGCCTCGACGAGTGCGCTCACCATGCGCGGCGTTCCCGACGTCGCGGGCAACGCCGATCCCGAGACCGGCTACAAGGTCCGGATCGACGGCACCAACACCGTGATCGGCGGCACGAGCGCAGTCGCGCCGCTCTGGGCCGCGCTCGTCGCGCGACTCAACCAGGCGGCCGCGCGCCCGGTTGGCGACTTTCACGCACTTCTCTACCAGAACGCGGCGGCACTTCGGGACATCACCCAGGGTAACAACGGCGACTTCGCCGCTGCCCCGGGCTGGGATGCGTGCACGGGACTCGGAAGTCCCAACGGCACCGCGCTCGCAAAGCTCCTGCTCAAGGCCGCCGAACGCTCTTAATATAAGAGTAGGCCGGAAGCGCTCCTTCACGGAGCGTTCCGGTCATTTCACATAAGCGCGACGCGAGCACGGCGCTTATGTCCTGAGCCACGGTTCGGCGTGATCCCGCCCGCACTCAGGCTCCTCTCAGCGAAGATTCGGGCAATTCCCTACGTCATCGAGCGGGCCATTCCCGGATCGTCGGAACCTGCCGCGCGGTCACTCTATAGATAGAGTGCTGCGGCACCCCTTTCATCTCAAGTATCCACGCCGCCAGCCGTCAATTTGTGTGGATCGAACCGTTTCGCAGGCCACCGGCGAGCCAGTGTCCTGCAACAACGAACGGTGTCGATCCTCGGGCCGGAGTGGCCTTAAGCGGCACGAGCGACGATGCGCGTGTCCGGACCGGATTCAGGAGCCGGGCATCACCAAGAGTCGCATGAGCTTCAACACCCCCACGACCCCTTCGGTCCGCACCGCCGGTGGCAGCGGCGCGCGTCCGATGATCTTCGCGCTCGGCGCGATGCTCATCGTTGCGGTCGTGAGCCTGCAGATCCTGTCGGTGCTGCGTGCCTACGTCGGCGGTGAGGGCCTCTACTCGAAGGCCCAGAAGGACGCGGTCTTCTATCTCACGCAGCACGCGAGTTCGCGCAGCGCGGATGACTACGAGCGGTATCGCCTCGCCATCGCACGGCCGCTCGGCGACCAGGCCGCACGCCGCGCACTTCTTCTCCCGGTGCCCGATCGCGCGCGCGCGCGCCAGGGCTTCCTCGCGGGCGGGAACCATCCCGAGGACGTGAACGGGCTCGTTTGGTTCTTCGTGCTCTTCCGGCGCGTGCCGCCCTTCGACCACGCGCTCGATCTCTGGACGGCCGCGGATGCCTACACCGACCGGATCACCGCAGTGGCGGAGCGGCTCCGCTCGCCGGATCTCGCGCCGGGCGGAGCCATCGGGACACGCGAGGCCATCGCCGAACTCGGCCGCATCAACCGCGACATCGCGCCGATCGAGGACGAGTTCTCATCGACGGTCGCGAACGTCGCCCGGACGACCACGCTTGGCCTTGCGATCGCGCTCGCCGCGTTCACCCTTTTCCTTGGCGCCATCTACTTCCGTGCGACCCGCACCCAGCACCACGAACGCCGGCGCTACGAAGCAGCGCTGCGCACGAGCGAAGGCAGGTACCGCGCGATCTTCGAGTCGAACATCGACGCGATCCTGGTCGTCGATCCCGACGGCAGCATCCTGCGCGCCAACCCGGCCGCGGCGAACCTCTTCGGCCTGAGCCCGGGCGCGCTTCTAACGCGCAATATCCGGACGTTCAGTCCCGACGGCCTGCCGTCGATATTCGACGCGGGCCCGGACACGGAACCCGGCGCCTCGCGCTTGCACCGCCTCCAGCGCGAGGACGGGACCTCCTTTGCAGGTGAGGTCTCGCTCGCCCGGTTCGTCGACGGTGACGGGGCGAGCCGCCACAGCATCGCGATCCGCGACGTCAGCGAGCGCCAGCGGCTCGATGCCGAGCGCCACGCGATCGCCGAACAGCTGCAGCACTCGCGCAAGATGGAGGCGATCGGCCAGCTGGCGGGTGGCATCGCGCACGACTTCAACAACATCCTGACGACCGTCCTTGGCTACTCGGCATTGCTCGAGAGGGCGCTCACGACGGGCACGAAGGTGCACGAGTGGGCGGCCCGGATATCCGCCTCCGGCGGCCGCGCAACCGAACTCATCAAGCAGATCCTCACCTTTGCGCGCCGCGGTGGGGTCGAGAAGGGTGCCCACGACCTCGTGCCGATCAGCACCGATGCCATCAGCCTCCTCAAGGGCTCGCTGCCCTCGACGACCGAGCTCGAGGCGCGCCTCCCGCTCGAGCCCCTCATCTGCAACGTGAACCCTGCGCAGATCAGCCAGGTGCTCGTGAACCTGTGCGTGAACGCCCGCGACTCGCTCAACGACCAGCCCGGGCGCATTTCCGTGGATGTCCGCCGGGTTGCCCAGAGCACCGAGATCCTCGCGCTCTCGGGCGCGGAACGACCGGGTGGCGACCACCGGATCGTGTTCGGCCACATACAGACTGCCGCCTGGTACGCGCGCATCGAGGTCACGGACACGGGCGCAGGCATGGCCCCCGACGTGCTCCGCCACATCTTTACGCCCTTCTACACGACCAAGCAGCGCGGTCGCGGAACGGGGCTCGGCCTCGCCGTCGTGCACGGCCTCGTGAATGACTCGGGTGGCGCCTGTTCGGTCGTGAGCCGGCCCGCCGAGGGCACGACCGTGACGATCTACCTGCCGCTCCTCGATGGCGCCGCCATCGCGCGCTCGATTCCCCCGGGCCTTGGCCCGATCGAGGGCAGCGAGCGCATCCTGGTGGTTGACGATG
>CAYNCY010000220.1:4936-6350 GCA_964395195.1 uncultured Steroidobacteraceae bacterium | reverse complement strand
TACCGCTCGTTTCATCGCCATTCTGGCGGCCGGCTGCGCGATTGCGCTCCCCGTTGCCGCCTCGCACGCGGACAGCGACAGCCCGGCGATCCGCGTCAGCTACCAGGACCTCAATCTCGGCACCACGGCCGGCGTCGCGGCGCTCTACCAGCGCATCGGAAAGGCCGCCGGCGCCGCCTGCGACTCGACGCGCCAGCTGACCGGAACGCGGGTCTCGAAGGCATACGACCGCTGCGTGGACGAGGCGATCGCCTCCACGGTCAAGCAGATCGGCCTGCCGAGCCTGACCGCGCTGCACGCGACGCGCAGCGGCGCAACCTCGGGCTAGGAGTCACCCACCGCGACCGCGGCGGCGTAGGCTCCTGCCCCGCCGGTTGAACTTTGGCGTGCCGTCCAGGGTCAACCGGCGGAGCTGCCGGGCGTTAACCCGGCAACGCAGGAGACACCCATGCCGCTTCGCCGTGCCCGCTTTCTTCTCATCGGCCTCGCCGCCGTCCTCGCCCCCCTCATCGCCGCTCACGCGGAGAACGAACTCTCCGCCTACGTCGGCGCCGGGATCGGGCGCTCGCAGATGGACATCGACTCGCAGAACGCGAGTCTCCACGGCACCGGCTGGAAGGCGGTCGTCGGCGTCCGCGCACTCGATTTCCTCGGCGCGGAAGCGGAGTACGTCGATCTCGGCCGTGCCCGCGTCAATACCCAGTACGCCCAGCTCGATTCGCGCGCGAGCGGGCCGGCCGTGTTCGGGCTCGCGTACCTGCCGATCCCGATTCCGTACCTCGACGTCTTTGGAAAGGCGGGTATTGCCAACATCCAGCAGCGCGCGACGCTGCAGTCGAATGGCGGCGGTAGCGCCTGTCTCCCTGGCGTCGGCTGCGACGGGTTCAACCGCTCGGAGTCGGAGTTCGCCTGGGGCGGCGGCGTGCAGGTCAAGGTCGCCAAGATCGCGGTCCGCGCCGAGTTCGAGCAGTACCGCGCTTCCGGCGGCTCGCTCAACCTGGGCTCGGTCGGGGTCTTCTGGACGTTCCCGTAGACCGGGTCGTCAGCGCGCGCCGCTGATTCGCCGCAGCGACCGGACGAAGTCGGTCGCGTAGCTCGCCTGCACCCAGAGGTCGTAGCCGTCGGATGCGCGCGCGAGCACCACGGGGCAGTCGAAGAGCTGCACCGCCGCGCACTCGTGATGCAAGAGCACCGCCGCCACGTCGATTCCGGACGCGAGCAGCCGCTTGGCGTCACGACCGACGACGCGGACGTGGCGCCATTTGCCGGTGACGTCAAAGACACTGCCGACGCCGGACGCGGCGAGTGCATCGAGGTGACGGACCATTTCGGGTGCGGGCGCCGGGGCCAGGAACCGGCCCGGAGCGAAGTGCAGGAGCGCCGGCCGTCCCGGTGCATCGTGCTGCACGGCGCC
>CAYNCY010000220.1:0-4836 GCA_964395195.1 uncultured Steroidobacteraceae bacterium | reverse complement strand
GCAACGAGCGCGAGCGCGATCCACTCGCCGACCGCCGGGCTGTAGGCGCTCGAGGTGATGTAGCCGAGCGAGCGGCTGGGCGCGCCGGCCGCTACGATCTGCGCGCCGCCGAGGATCATCGCCTTGCCATCGAGCGCGCGAAGTCCCACGAGCCTGGGGCGCGTCGCCTCCTTGAATGCCGGACGATCGAGCATCGCGCGCCCGACGCAGGCGTTGCCGATCCGCACGAGGCCTTCCATGCCGAGATCCTCGGGCGTCGTCTGGCCGTTGAGCTCCGAGCTCACGAGGTAGCCCTTCTCGACGCGCAGGATGTCGAGCGCCTCGAGGCCGTAGGGCGGGAGCCCCGCATCGACGAGCGACTGCCAGAACCCGGCTGCGTCATCGGGCCGGCAGTGCAGCTCGAAGGCGAGTTCGCCCGAGAAGCTCGCCCGGAGCACCCGCACATCGCGCCCGCCGCTCTTGCCATCGACGAAGTCCATGTGGGCCAGCCGGCCGAGCGTTGCGGGCCATTCGCCGCCGAGCACGATGCCGAGCGTCGCACGGCTCGTGGGGCCCGCGACCACGATCGCCGCCCAGGCCTCCGTGGCGTTCGCGAGCGCAACATCCGCACCGCTCCACTCGAGATCGCGGTAGTGCTCGAAGTGCGACAGCATGTGCTCGGCGTGCCCCGAGCTCGTCGTCGCGAGGAAGCGATCCGGTGCCACCCTGAGCACGATGCCGTCATCGAGCACCATGCCGTCCTCGCGCAGGTTCACCATGTACTTGCTGCGTCCGACCTTGATCGTGCTCGCCTTCGTCAGGTAGAGCGTATCGAGGAACGCCGCAGCATCGGCGCCGGCCACCTCGATCTTGCCGAGCGTCGATCCGTCGAGGATGCCGCCGTGCGCGCGCACGCGCGCCGCCTCGGCGATTCCCGCGACGGTCGCGTCGGCGCCGTTCGCCTGGTAGTACCGCGTGCGCATCCAGTACTCGGCGTGCTCAAGCACGCCGCCGTGCGCCTCGTGCCATTCGTGCAAAGGCGTCCGCCGGCACACCCGGAACTGCTGTCCGACGCGGTGCCCCGCAATCGCATTCAACGTGAAGGGGTGGTACGGCGGGCGCGTGCGGCTTGCGCCCACGTCGCCGAGCGCCTCGCCCTTGAGCTCGGCCAGGATCGCGGCGCCGAGCACGCCGCCCGTCCGCCCCTGCTCCGTGCCGATGCCGAGCGTCGTGTAGCGCTTGACGTGCTCGATGTCGATGAACCCCTCGGCGAGCGCCTGCCTCAGGTCCGCGACGGTGACGTCGTTCTGCTGGTCGACGAACTGGCGCTTCTCGCCGCGCGCGTCCGCGGCCGAGCGCCAGAACGGCTGAAGATTCGGGGCGCCGTCGCCGTTCGCGGCCGAAATAGCTCCCGCATCCCGGGTGGCGCCCGTCGCGCGCGCGGCCTCGGAGCCCGCGCGGTGGCCGCCGGCAATCACGGCGCCGAGTTCGAGCGCGCCGCTCGCGGCCCCGGCACTCGTTCGCCACTCGGGCTGGCACCCTGCGACGAAGGCGCTCGCATCCGCCGCGATCTCGCGCACGCCGCCCTCGTGAAGCCCCGCGTGCACGGCCGGCGACCAGCCACCCGAGACGAGCACCGCATCGCAGTCAATGCGACGGACGCTCCCGGGCGAATCGAGCGGTGCGATCTCGACCGAGCGCACGCCGTGCGCGCCCGAGGCCTTGAGGACGGCGTGTCCCGAAAGACACTCGACCCCGGCCCGCACGAGATCCGCGCGCAGCTTCGAAGCCGGCGACTCCGCCGCCAGTGCCTGCTCGGCGCGAACATCGACGATAGCCCGCACCGCGATGCCGGCCGCGCGCAAGCGCGCCGCCGCGAAGTAGAGCCGGTCGTGATTGCCGAAAAGCACCGGCCGACGTCCCGCCGCGACGCCGTAGCGCGCGATCAGCCGTTCGGCGGCGCCAAGCAGGAAGACGCCCGGTCGATCGTTGTCGATGAAGGCGATCGGTCGCTCGATAGCGCCCATGGCGATGACCAAGCGCCGCGGGCGGATGCGGTAGACGCCATCGTGCCCCGCAATTCCCCCCGGCACGCGGTGCGCCACGAGGAGCCCGTCGGAGCCGCCGATGACGGTCGTGTCGGTGAGGAGACGCACGCCGCGCTCGATGAGCTCGCGGCGGGTGGCCTCGACCCAGGCGCTCGCGGACACCGAACCGATCGATGCCGTTTCGAACTCGAGCTCCCCGCCAACGACCGGCTCGCGCTCGCAGACGACGACGCGCGCGCCGGCGCGCGCAGCCGCGAGTGCGGCCGAGAGGCCAGCGGGGCCGGCACCACCCACGAGCACGTCGCACGACAGGTGCTCGATCGACGGCCGCGGCAGGTCCGACCGGCCCGGCGCCGGGCCGAGGCCGGCGAGGTTGCGGATCAGCGTCTCGTAGCGCTTCCAGGACGGCCAGATGAAGGTCTTGTAGTAGAACCCGGCGCCGAAGAACCCGGCCCCGGCCTGCAGCACCGAGGTGAAGTCAAAGCCGAGCGACGGCCAGCGATTCTGGCTGCGCAGCTCAAGGCCATCGGCGAGAACGAGCTGCGGTGCCGGTACGTTCGGGATTACGGCCGGGGCAGCACCCACGGTCAGAAGGGCATTCGGCTCTTCGGGCCCGAGCGCGAGAAGTCCGCGCGGCCGCCGGTACTTGACGCTGCGGCCCAGGAGCCGCACGCCGTGTGCAAGGAGCGCCGAGGCGGCGGTATCGCCCTTCTGGCCGCTGTACTCGCGCCCGTCGAACGAGAATCGTACGGCCTCGGCCGTGACCCGCGAACCGACCCGGGGCGGCGCACTCACGGGCGACCCCCGCCCAGCATCTCGGTCTCGAGGACGTGACCGGTCGAGGGATTGCGGCGCACGAGCAGCCACGCGCGGCAGCCGAGCAGGTGCTGCCAGTGCTCGAGGCTGTCATCGAGCCGGTTGGTGCGCTCGTAGATGGCCTCGAATTCGGTCGCGCCGGCCGGTGCCACGGTCTTGTGGAAGTGGAACTCGGAGAGCTCGCGCGGACCGCAGAACGGGCACACGAGGCGACTCACTGGCGCACCGGGAACGGCCCACCGCCGCGTTCATCAAGGAGGTGTCCGGTCGCAAAGCGCGACAGCGTGTGCGGCCGGATGAGATCCGGTGCCGTGCCCGTCGCAACCAGCGTCGCGCACGCGGCGCCCGAGGCCGGGATCGCCTTGAAGCCGCCGTAGCACCAGCCACCGTTCAGGAAGACATTGTCGTAGCGCAGCCGATCGATGATGAAGCTGCCGTCCATCGTCATGTCGTTCGTGCCCGCCCAGTGGCGCAGGATCCTGAGCGACCCGATCTGCGGCAGGAGCGCGACCGCCGCCTCGACGACGTCCTCGAGACGGTTCCACTGCCCCTCGCGCGTGTACGACGGATGGCCATCGAGGAATCCGCCCATCACGAGGCCACCCCGGTCGGACTGCGTGACGTAGACCTCGCCGTGCGGCGGCACGTAGATGAGCACGGAGCCGACCAGCGGCTTGATGGGCTCGGTCACCATCGCCTGCAAGAGGTGCGTCTCGATCGGCATCTTGACGCCGACCATCTCGCCGACGGCGCCCGTGTGGCCGGCCACCGCGAACACGACCCGGTCGGCCCTGACGAAGCCAAGCGAGGTCTCGACACCGCTCGCGGTGCCCGCCGCCGTGCGAAGTCCGGTCACCTCGCAGTTCTGGATGATGTCGACGCCGAGTGCCGTCGCTGCGCGCGCGTAGCCCCAGGCGACGGCGTCGTGCCGGACCGTCCCGCCGCGCGGCTGCAGGAGTCCGCCGACGATTTCGAAGCGGCGCTCGCGCTCGACGGCGAGCTCGGGCGCAAATCTGAGCACCGCGGCGCGGTCGAGGAGCTCCGCGTCGATGCCCGCGAGGCGCATCGCGTTCCCGCGGCGCGCGAGGCCGATCATCTCCCCGTCCGAGAGCGCGAGGTCGAGGACGCCGCGCGGGGAGTACATGACGTTGTAGTTGAGAACTTGCGAGAGCTCTTCCCAGCGGCGCAGCGAGTCCTCGTAGAAGTAGTGGTTCTCGGGCAGCAGGTAGTTCGACCGGACGATCGTCGTGTTGCGACCGACGTTGCCGTAGCCGAGCAGCCGCTTCTCGAGCACGGCGATCCGCTTGATGCCGTGGTCGCGCGCGAGGTGGTAGGCGGTCGCAAGTCCGTGGCCGCCGGCGCCGACGATGACGACGTCGTAGCCGTCCTTCAGCTTGGCGCCGCTCCACAGCGGCTTCCAGAATCCACTGCCCGCGTAGCGCGCGCGCACGAGCGACCACGCCGAGTATTTCTGGCGGGCGGCGCTCATCGGTCGGCCCTGGCGCAGGGCGCATTTAGCCGACCCAAGGAGCACCGGCCAGGGTGAAGCGGATGGATATTCATGGAGGGCCGCCAGCATACACGGTGGATGCCGTGGCGTGCCCGGACCCGCCGGCGGCGCATTCGGAACCAGTCGTCGCCGCCCGATTTTTTCGACACAATGCCCGCCGGGGCGCACTCGGCGGGTACGGCGGCCGGCGCATCGTCTGTCGCGGTTTTGGGGGGGATTGCTTGAAGAGTCATTACCGGGTCGTCGTGATCGGCGGCGGCATCGTCGGCACGAGCGTGCTCTATCACCTGACCCGCCTCGGCTGGACGGACATTGCTCTTATTGAACGCGCTGAGCTGACCGCCGGGTCGACCTGGCACGCGGCCGCGGGCTTCCACGCGCTCAACGACGACCCCAATATCGCCGCCCTGCAGGCCTATACGATCAACCTCTACAAGGAGATCGAGGCGGAGAGCGGCCAGAACGTCGGCATGCACATGCCGG
>CAYNCY010000219.1:0-6389 GCA_964395195.1 uncultured Steroidobacteraceae bacterium | reverse complement strand
CGTCGCGCACGCCGCGCGCGCGGACGACCTGCTCGCGGGCTGGACGCCGCTGATGCTCGCCGCGGACAAGGCCGCCGTCACGGCCGTGCGCGAGGCGCTGGGCGCCGGCGCCGACGTCAATGCGGCGGCGCCTCGCGGCCTCACCGCGCTCATGGCAGCCGCTCGCGCCGGTCGCGCGCCGGTCGTCGGCGTGCTGGTCGACGCCGGCGCGAAGCTCGAGGCCACGGATGCGGACGGCGACACCGCGCTCGGCGCGAGTGTGCGGCGCCAGCAAGTGGGTGCCGTCCGGGCACTCCTCCAGCGAAGCGCCGATCCGAACGCGCGCCAGTCGGGCGGTGTTCCTGTGCTCCTGCTCGCGACCGACGCCGGAGCGGCCGACATCGTCGCCCTGCTCGTGCAGGCTGGCGCGCGGGTCGACTCGGTCGACGCGACGGGACGCACGGCGCTGATGGTGGCCGCACAGCGCGATGCCGCGCCCGTGATCGAGGTACTGCTGAAGGCCGGGGCGAACGCCAAGTTGCGCGAACGCGCGGGCCGGACGGCACTCGCCATCGCCGCGCAGGCCGGCTCACCGGCGGCTGCGGCGGCCCTGCTGCCGACCGGGAGTCTCGAGATCGCCGACGCGGAGGGCCTGACGCCGCTTGCGATCGCCGCGCAGCGCGGGGACGTCGCGCTGACGGATCGCCTGCTGGGCTCCGGCGCGGCGCGCGAAGCCAAGACCGCCACCGGCAACACGCCGCTGCTGCTCGCGGCGGCCGCCGGCCACGAGGGGGTCGTCCAGCTGCTGGTCGGCGCCGGCGCGAATCTCGAGGCCCGCAACCAGCTGGGGAACACTCCGCTGCTGGCCGCGGTCGCGGCCGGGCAAGCCGCTACCGTGCGCGCGCTGCTCAAGCTTGGCGCGGACGCGCATGTCCGCAACGGCGCCGCGTTGAGCGCAACCGACCTCGCGGCCATGGTGGGTGATCCGGCCGTCGCCGCGTTGCTCGCCGGGCGCTAGCGTCGAACCGGGGCGGGATCGCGGTCGGACGGCTTCACGTTGACCGAACGGGAGGCGGCTCAGCGATCGACGTAGCGGGCCGTCGCGCCGTAGCGGTCGCCCGATGTGGCACTCCGCCGGAATATAATCTCGAGCGCCGTGAGGTCGCAGCTGCGCCCGACGGGTCGTGCCGCGCGACCCGTCGGCGGCCCGGCAAACCCGAGGCGCTAGCGCTGCGCGCCGATCGCGCGGCGCGGCGCGAGCGAGGCCGACGGTAGGCGATCGACGTCGTGCTCGTTGCGCAGCAGACCGCTCTGCAGCGCGAAGCGCGTGACGTCGGCGACGTTGTGCAGCCTAAGCTTGCGCATCAGGTTAGAGCGGTGCTTCTCGATGGTCTTGACGCTGCGCTTGAGCGTGATCGCGATCTGCTTGTTCGAGCGGCCGCTCGCGATCATGCCGAGAATCTCGCGCTCGCGTCCCGTGACGCCGGCGACGACGTCCTGCACCGGCGGCTTGCCGCCGAGGTAGCTGCGCATCACGTGCGCGGAGGAGCGCGGGCACAGATGGCGCTGGCCGGAGAGCAGCGTTCGCAGTCCGTGGATGAGTTCGGCGCGGGTGGCGTCCTTGAGCACGTAGCCCTCGGCGCCGGCCGAGAGCGCGGCGCGAATGTACTCTTCCGTGCTGTGCACGGTGAGCACGAGCAGGCGCGCGCGCGGACAGCGCTGGTGCAACTCGATGATCCCCTGCACGCCGGTCGCGCCGGGCAGCGAGATGTCGGTGATGATCAGGTCCGGATCGAGCGACTGCGCGATCGCGACGCCTTCGGCGACCGAGCCCGCCTGGCCGACGACCTGCATGTCGGACTCGAGTTCGATGAGCGCTGACAGACCTTCGCGAAGGATCGCGTGGTCGTCGATCAGCAAAATGCGTGCTCGCGTTGCGCGCTCTCCCGTCGCCGGCATCGCCTCGCGCGATACCTCGTTGGAAGTAGCCGTCCCTACAGCGTGACCCTCTTCCATATGCCCCCTGCTGATCTTTTGGAGCGGATGCGACATCGCTGTCGCTTCCTAACGACTACATATTAATCAGAAAAATCGGGGGAACGGCGGTCTTTTGCGACATAACGCGCACCCTGATTGCGGACCCAAGACGCATGCACGCTTGGGTGGCGATTCTACGCGTTCACCCTACCTGTACCCTGACGCGGGTCGCCGTAGAGTCCGGGAATGCTTGGGCGCGTGCTGGCGGTGTTGGCTTTCCTGTCTGCGAGCGCGGCGCAGGCGGGCTCGGCCGACATATTTGCCTTCACCGACGCGACCGGCGTCACCCACTTCACGAACGTGCCGACGAGCGAGGCGTACCGCCTCGTAGCCAAGGGACCGGTCGATGCCGCGCCCCCACCGTCGGCGTCGGTGGGGCCGATCAACTGGGCGGCGCGCGGGGAGAGCTATGCGCGGCTGATCGATCGCGCCGCCAAGAGCTCCCGATTGCAGCCCGCGCTGATCCGTGCGGTCATTGCCGTTGAATCGGCGTTCAATCCACGGGCCGTGTCGCGGGTCGGCGCCCAGGGCCTGATGCAGCTGCAGCCGGACACCGCCCGTCGCTACGGCGTCGGCGACGCGTTCGACCCGGAGCAGAACGTCGGCGCGGGGACCCGGTACCTCAGGGACCTGCTGATCCGGTATCACGACAACCTGGAACTGGCCCTCGCGGCCTATAACGCCGGCGAATCGGCGGTTGACCGGCACGGCGGGCAGATCCCGCCGTACCGCGAGACACGCGAATACGTGCCGGCGGTCCTGCGTCTCTATCGAATTTTCCTAACGCAGGCCGCCTGAACTACACAGAAGCCCGCCCTCGGTCTACTGGCTAGCTCGCGACCGCACCCCGGTGCCGGCCGACTGGCCCGCACCGCGTCCCGGGCGGAGCATCGATCCCGATCTCGGGTCGGACCAGGAGCGGTCGTGCGACGCCTCGTCGAACTGATCGGTGCGGTTACGCGAGGCTGTCACGAAGCGGTGACGGTCCGCGACGCCGCGCGTGCGGCGGCCCAGGCCTTCATCGAGCAGTTCCCCGACTCGTCGGTCGTGCTCTTCGAGCGCGAGCCGGGTCACGACACGATGCGCGCCGTGACCGGCGCGAATATCCCGATGGCCTGGCACATGCGCGCGGTCGGGATCGACGAGGTGCCGCTCCTCGAGCGGGCGGTGCGCCGGCCGCGCGAGCTTGCGCGTGCCGCCGCCGTCCGGCAGTCCCGGCCCGACGGTGTCGATACGCAGCGCGCCGTCTTCGCGGCCGTGCCGGATCCCGCCGAAACGCGCTACGTGCTCATGTTTCTCGGGCCGCAGCAGCCGGGCGACGAGGACGAGCGCGACCTCGCGATCGAGACCGTCCGCCATCTCCTGAGCGCGAGCGCGGTCGTCGCCAACGACGGTGACCGGCCGCGGACCCTCGCGGCGATCCAGCACGCCAAGACGGAATGGCAGCAGACGGTCGATGCGCTGCCGGAGGTGGTGGGCCTTCTCGACGGCCGCGGCCGCATCGTGCGCATCAGCCGGGCGCTGCAGCGCTGGGGGATCGCCAACATCGGCGCCGCGATCCGCCGGGACCTGCACACCGTCTTCCATCCGGGCTGCGAGGCCCCCGATTGCCCGTTGCGGACGTGCATCGCGACCACCTGGAAGGAGCTATCGGCCGACCGGCCGGCCCGGGCCGAGTGCACCGACCCGATACTCGGCCTCGACCTGATCGTGGAGCTGCAGCCGGCGGGCGCGGAGCTGCCTGGTGCATCCGCCCCGAAGCGCATCGCGTTCATCGTGACGAACGTGACCTCGCTGCGACGCGCCGAACGCGAGCTCACGGCAATCAACCGGGAGCTCGAGCGGCGCGTCGAGGAGCGCACCGAGCAGATCGTCGAATCCAACCGCGAGCTCCGCAAGGAGGTCGCGCGCCGGCGGGATGTCGAGCGCTCGTTGCGCAGCTCGAAAGTCGAGCTGCAGGGGCTGTCCGAGCGGCTGATGAACGCCCAGGAGGAGGAGCGCAAGCGCATCTCCCAGGACCTGCACGACACCGTCGGGCAGTCACTCACCGCGATCAAGTACTCGCTCGAACGCGCGCAGGAACTCGTGAAGCGCAACGACGGCGCACAAGCCGGGGCGACCGTTGGCGCGGTCGTCGAGCGCGTGCAGCGGGTGCTCGACGACGTGCGGCTGATCTCGACCAACCTGCGGCCGGCGCTGCTCGATGACCTCGGCGCCGCGTCGGCCGTTCGCTGGCTGTGCCGCGAGTGGCACGACGTCTATCGCGAAATCAGCGTCGATGCCGACATCGCCGTCGCCGACCAGGACATCCCGGCCATGCTCGGCACGAGCATCTTCCGTTCGGTGCAGGAGCTCCTCAACAATGTCGCGCGGCACGCCGATGCGCATGCCGTGCTGGTCAAGATGCGCCTCGAGTCCGGCACGCTGCGGCTGACCGTCGCCGACGACGGCACCGGGTTCACCGGGAGCGGCGCGGGCACGAACGGCGGACGGCCGCGGCCGCAGGGACTGCGCGGACTCCTCGAACGTGCCGAGCAGACCGGCGGTCGCTGCCACGTCGAGAGCACCCCGGGGCGCGGTACCCAGGTGCGGCTCGAGTGGCCGGTGGCGCCGGGCCTCGCGGCCCGCGAGGCGAACGTCGTCATTAACTAGCCGGGTTCGGGGGAAGGGGATCACCGCGCCAGCGCGGTGGGAGAAGACGTCGCGCCACGGTCCGGGGCATCCGCTCCGGACCGTGGGGCCGACGCATTCCGCCCGCGCGCGGTGCCGACGCCGGTGCGCGGCGGGACGGGCGCAACGACCGGCGGCGCGCGCGACGGCGGCGTGCGGGCCGTGCCGCCCCCTTTCATCCCTGACTCGTGACCACCGGCCCGGCCGCCGGAAACGGGGCCCGCAAGCCCGCGCGGGAGCCGCTTTCGCGCTCGCGTCCAGTCGCGGTCGTGTGAGGGCCGTCACAGAGAACATAATCGATGCCGCGCGGGAGGGCGCGGTGAGACGTCGGGCGGTGGCCGCGGGTCCGGGCGAATGCCATGCTGGCGGACAGATTCAGAATGAGGATCGCCGCGAGTGCCGAGGCGTACGCGAGGGCCGATGGAGCCTCCCTCCACGTCGCACGCGGACGGGATCGGAGCCGTGCGGGATCGCCGCCGGCGCGCCAGCGCGCATGGTAGGTTGCTCGCCAAACGCCGCGCGCATCGGCCGCTGACGTCCCGCACATGAACGCGGTAAACCTATATGTCCTACTGCATCGCTCTCACTAGGCCGGGCCGGCTGCTCGGACTGGTCGCCATCGGGATGGCGCTGGCCGCGTCGTCCGCGTACGCCGACCCGCACGAGCACGGCAGCGACGGCGACTGGCTCGTCTTCCTGACGGGCGAGGCCCGCGTCCGCTCGAACGCCGACATCGCGCCCGGCGAGGACTACGACTTTGCGAGTGCAGACGTCCTCTACTCTCACTCCAGCGGGCCGTTCCGTGTGCTCGGCGAGGTGTTCGCGGCCTCCCCCGAAGTCGATATCGAACGGCTGCAGGTCGGCTGGGAGTTTGGCGAGAACAGACTCCTCTGGGTCGGTCGATTCCACCAGCCCGCGAGCGCCTGGAACACCCAGCACCACCACGGCCAGTTCCTGCAGACGGCGATCACGCGCCCCAATATCGAGCGCTGGGAGGACGAAGGCGGGGTGATCCCGCAGCACATCTCCGGCGCCCTGCTCGAATCCCGCGGCGCGCTCGGCGACCGCGCCGGGCTCTCGGTCTCGGTCGGCGGCGGAGCGGCACCGGTGATCGCCGGCGGCGAGATGGTCCCGATCGGGCCGTTCCACATCAATCCCGGTGGCTACCGGCCCTCGTGGACCGCGCGCATCGGGCTCCTTCCCGAGTCAGTCGGCGAGGACACGGTCGGCATCGTGCTGGCGCGACATGACGTCAACATCCGCGACCCGGCGATCGTCACGCTCCTGCACGCGGACGACGCGCTACTCGACGTCAGCGGGGCGTTCGCGCAGCTGAGCCCGTCCGGCTGGCACGTCCAGGCGGCGTATTACGACGTCCAGGTCGCGCTCAGCACGGGCCCGCAGGTGCGCCATGAACACTTCGGCGCGGGCTACGCACAGCTCGAGCACGTGCTGCCCCATGCTCTGACCGCGTTCGGCCGCATCGAGACGACGGCCGGCGCCGGCAACGTCAGCTACGTCACCTACCAGCGCCAAGAGTTCACGCTGCGCCGCGGGCTTGGCGGGCTGCGCTGGGACTTCGCCCGTCGCCAGGCGCTGACGATCGAAGCCGGGCGCTCCGCGACCCTGCTCGGTCACTCGAGCGAGGTTCGATTGCAGTGGAGCGGCGTCCTGCCGTGATCAGGCGCCTCATAATCGTCGCG
>CAYNCY010000218.1:0-6441 GCA_964395195.1 uncultured Steroidobacteraceae bacterium | reverse complement strand
CGGCGCTGCCGCCGAGCTTGGTGATGGCCTCGCGCATTGCGGCGAGGTCGACGATGCAGGGGACGCCGGTGAAGTCCTGCATCACGACGCGCGCGGGCGTGAAGGCGATCTCGTGCGAGGGCGCCGCCTTCGGGTTCCAGTTGAGGAGCGCCTCGATGTCCGCCTTCGTGACGTTGACGCCGTCCTCGAAGCGCAGCAGGTTCTCGAGCAGGATCTTGAGCGAGTAGGGCAGTCGCGCGAGGTTGGCGCCGGCGATCGCGGGCAGCCGCTGGTACTGGTAGGCACGCCCGCCGACGTCGAGCGTCGCGCGCGTCTTGAAACTGTCGGTCATGGAAGCTCCCGCTGGAAGTGCGTGATTATACCGCGACCGGACCCGCCGGACCTGACGGCGGCCGCGGCGCTTCCTAGGCCGCGGAGGAGTCGAGACGGCCGAGTTCCCCGTGCGCGCGGCCGGTGATCACGGCGCCCCCGAGGCATTCCTCGCCCGCGTAGAACGCGGCGTGCTGTCCGGGCGCGACGCCCCGGAGCGGCATCGACAGGTGGATATCGGCACCCGCGGCCGTCAACTTGAGTTCGCACGGGACTGCCGCCTGCCGGTGGCGCACCTGCACGGCGAGTGCGCCGGCCGCGGGTGCGCCGCGCAGCCACGCGACGGGCCCGGTCGTGAACGCGCGCGTCTGCAGGAGCGGGTGGTCGTGGCCCTGGACGACGACGAGGGCATTTCGCGCCACGTCCTTGGCGGCGACGTACCAGGGCATCCCCGAGTGGCGCGCGAGCCCGCCGATCTTGAGGCCCTGGCGCTGGCCGATCGTGTGGTACATGAGGCCGTCGTGCGTGCCGAGGCGCTCGCCGTCGGCGGTCTCGATGGGGCCCGGCTGCGACTTGAGATACGTCTCGAGGAACGCCCGGAACGGGCGCTCGCCGATGAAGCAGATGCCGGTGCTGTCGGGGCGGTCGTGCACGGGCAGTCCCGCGACGCGCGCGAGCTCGCGCACCTCGGCCTTCTTCAACTCGCCGAGCGGGAAGCGCACGGCGCCGAGCGCCGCGCCCGGCATCTGCTGCAGGAAGTAGCTCTGGTCCTTGTCGGGATCGACGGCGCGACAGAGGCGCGGGACACCGCCGCGCGTGTCGATCCGCGCGTAGTGACCGGTCGCGAGCACGGTGCCACCCAGGCGGCGCACGTACTCGAGGCACGCACCGAACTTGACCTCGCGGTTGCAGAGGACGTCCGGGTTCGGCGTGAGCCCGGCCGCGTAGTCGGCGAGGAAATGCCGGAACACCCGCTCGCGGTACTCGGCGGCGAAGCTGACGTGGTGGATCGGGATGTTGAGTTCGGCGGCGACGCGGCGGGCGTCCTGCCAGTCGGCCGCGGCCGTGCAGTAGCCGGCCTCGTCCTCGTCCCAGTTGGTCATGTGGAGCGCCTCGACCGCGTGCCCGGCCCGGAGGAGCAGGAGGGCCGCGACGGCGGAGTCGACGCCACCGGACAGCGCGACGATGACGCGTTCGCTCATCGGCGAAGTATAGCGGGGACCGGCCGCCTCAGTTCTGCAGCGAGGCCGGGGTGCGCGGCGTGCCGCTCTCGTTCCAGCCCTCGTCGAAATGCTCGAGGTGCATGCGCGCGACGGCCGAGTTTTTGAGCTCGCAGATGCCGTCCCAGCGCGTGTGCTGGAGCCGGTACAGCGTCGCCTGGTCGTCCGCGATCATGAAGGTCGCGGGGTTCTCGCGAAACGGCGACTGGGCATTCCGGATCTCGACGTAGCTCGTGAGCTTCCTCGCGAGCGCGATGAACTCGTGCCGGCTGTACATGATGCGGCCGGGGTTCAAGACGAGCACGCGCACCTTGGCGAAGCGGGGCCCGAGGACGAGGCGCTTGACCGCCGAGATGAACGGCGGGTATTCGAAGATCGAGGACTCGAGGTCGTGGGTGCAGAGCGTGAGGACGCGCTGCGCCGCGCTCGCGACGGTGGTCGCCGCCGTGCGCACGTCTTCAACCGTCGACAGCACCGTGCGGGCCGCCGTCAGGCGTGGGATCAGGACGTTGCTCGGCGGAAAATGCAAGCCGCATCCTCCGATGGCGGATACCTGCCTCGTCGAACTCGGCACCCTCCGCGACGAACCCGTGAACGTCGTAGAAATCGAGGGCGGTCAGCTGGGCGTTCAGGTAGACCCCGTCGAGTCCCCGCCGCCGGGCAATCTCGATGAGCTTCGTGAGCACGCGGCTGCCGATACCGAGCCGTCGCGCGGCTTTTAAGACCGCGAGTCGCCCGATCTTACCGGTGGCCTCCAGCCGCCCCGTGCCGACTGGATCACGCTTCAGGCGCACCAGCACGTGGGTTGACCCCGCATCGAGCGGGTCCCACTCATCCGCGGGCGGAATGCCCTGTTCGTCGATGAAAACGGCCTGCCGGACGGCCCTGAGCTCGGGTCCCGAGGCCGCCCAGTCGGTGACCTCGACCTCGACGCGCGGCCCCTCAGGCATCCGCCGCGAGCCGGGCGGCGAGGCCGATGTAGTCCGCAGGCGTCAGGCGCTTCAGGCGCTCGCGCTCGGCCGCCGGGATCTTGAGCGTCGCGATGAAGGCCTCGAGCGAGGCGGCGTCGATGCGCCGGCCGCGCGTCAATTCCTTCAGCTGCTCGTAGGCATTCTCGACCCCGTGCCGTCGCATCACGGTCTGCAGCGCCTCGCCGAGCACTTCCCAGTTCGCCTCGAGATCGGCCGCGAGTCGCTTGGGGTCGGGCTCCAGCCGGCCGAGGCCGCGCTCGATCGACTGGAAGGCGAGGAAGGCGTGCGCGAGCGCGACGCCGACGTTCCTCAGCACCGTCGAGTCGGTGAGGTCGCGCTGCCAGCGCGACACGGGGAGCTTCTCGGCGAAGTGACGCAGGAGCGCGTTCGCGACGCCGAGGTTGCCCTCGCCGTTCTCGAAGTCGATCGGGTTGACCTTGTGCGGCATGGTGGAACTGCCGACTTCACCCGCGACCACGCGCTGGCGGAAGTAGCCGAGCGAGACGTAGCCCCAGGTGTCGCGCGAAAAATCGATGAGCACGGTGTCGAGCCGCGCGAGCGCATCGCAGTACTCCGCGATCCAGTCGTGCGGCTCGATCTGCGTCGTGTACTCGCTGTAATCGAGCTCGAGCGAGGTGACGAAGCGCTCCGCGGCGCCGCGCCAGTCGACGTCGGGGTAGGCGACGAGGTGCGCGTTCCAGTTGCCGACCGCGCCGTTCATCTTGCCGAACACCTCGACCGCGGCGAAGCCATCGCGGGCGCGCGCGAGGCGGGCGCCGACGTTGGCGAGTTCCTTGCCGAGCGTCGTCGGACTCGCGCTCTGGCCGTGCGTCCGCGACAGCATCGGCTGGTCGGCGTAGCGGTGCGCGTGCTCGACGAGCCAGGCGACCAGGCGTCCGATCGCGGGCAGGAGCACCTGATCGCGCGCCGCCTTCAGCATCAGCGCGTAGCAGAGGTTGTTGATGTCCTCGGAGGTGCAGCCGAAGTGCACGAACTCGAGCTCCGCGGCGCTCGCACCCGCCGCGGCGAGGTGGCTGCGCACGAAGTACTCGACCGCCTTGACGTCGTGATTGACGCGCCGCTCCTCGAGCTTGACCGCCTCGCCCTCGCCGGGCGGGGCCGTCTTCGCGAGCGCCGCGGCCGCGGCGAGCACGGCGGGCTTGACCGCCTTGAGCTCGGGAAGCTTGAGGTCCCTGGCCAGGAACGTGAACCACTCGGCCTCGACGCGGACCCGGTGGCGGATCAGCGCCGCCTCGGAGAGGAGGGGCCTCAGCGCCGCGCACTTCTCGGCGTAGCGACCATCGATCGGGGAGAGCGCGCCGAGCCCGTCGGGCGTCGGCTGGGGGCGGTCGGTCACGGGGCTCTCGATCCTTAAAGTGCTACGATGAAGCGCTCTATTCTATCGCTCCCGACCGAATGCCCGAACAGGACTTAAGGCCCGAGCACGACAGCATGGGCGTCGTCGCGGTCCCGGCTGACGCGCCGTGGGGCGCGCAGACCCAACGCGCCCTCGAAAACGTCCGCTTGAGCGACCGGACGCTGCCGCCGGGCTTCATCCGCGCGCTCGCCCTCATCAAGTGGGCCGCGGCCCGCGCCAACCAGCGTCTGGCCGGACTCGACGCCGGCGTCGGTGAGGCCATCGAGGCGGCCGCGCTCGCGGTCGCGGGCGGGACGGCCGCCAACGGCTTCCCGCTCGATGTCTTCCAGACGGGCTCGGGCACGAGCACCAACATGAACGTCAACGAGGTGATCGCCCGCCTCGCGAGCGCGAGCCTGGGGAAGCCGGTTCACCCGAACGACGATGTGAACCGCAGCCAGAGCAGCAACGACTGCATCCCCTCGGCGCTCCACGTCGCCGCCGCGCTCGCGGTCCGGGAAACGGTTTTCCCGGCGCTCGACCATCTCGCCTCGACGCTCGAGCGGCGGATCGCGACGCTCGATGGCATCGTCAAGACCGGGCGCACGCACCTGATGGACGCGATGCCCATCACGGTCGGCCAGGAGTGGAGCGGCTGGCGCGCGCAGGTTCTCGATGCGAAGGCGCGCTTCGAGACGACGCTCCCCCGGGTGCTGCGGCTTGCGCAGGGCGGGACGGCGGTCGGCACCGGCGTCAACGCGCCGCACGGCTTCGGCGCGAGCGTCGCCACCGAGCTTGCGGCCCGCACCGGGCTCCCATTCACCCAGAACCCGAACCTCTTCGCGGCGCTCGCCTGCCAGGACACCGCGCTCGAGCTCTCGGGCCAGGCGCGCACCGCGGCGGTCGCGCTCGGCAAGATCGCGAACGACCTGCGCTGGATGAATTCGGGGCCGCTCGCGGGCCTCGGCGAGGTGTCGGTGCCGGCGCTGCAGCCCGGCTCCTCGATCATGCCGGGCAAGGTGAACCCGGTCGTGCCCGAAGCGGTCGCGATGGCGAGCGCGCAGGTGATCGGCAACGACACGACCATCACGACCGCCGCGCAGCTCGGCACCTTCCAGCTCAACATGGGCCTGCCCGTGATCGCCGCGAACCTGCTCGAGAGCCTCGCGCTCATCGCCGCCTCGGCGCGGGCGCTCGCCGACCGCGTGCTGGCGGGACTCACCGTCAACCAGGCGCGCCTCGCGCAAGACCTCGCGCGCAACCCCATCCTCGTGACGGCGCTGAACCCGCTGATCGGCTACGAGGCCGGCGCCAGGATCGCGAAGGAGGCGTACGCGAGCGGCGAGCCCGTGCTCGAGGTCGCCATCCGCGTCACGGGACTGCCGCGCGAGAAGCTCGCCGCGCTCCTCGATCCCGCGCAGCTGACGCGCCCCGACTCGAAATGACCGGCGCGGCGATCGTGCCGCCGGAGGACGAGCTGCGCGCGCTCCTGCGCGCGCGCTTTCGGGGGACCGTCGCCGGCGATGTCGCCGACGATCGTTTCCTCGGCCTCCCGGCCGCCGAGAGCCGCCGCTATCGGCACCTCGTGTCGGCGACGCCGACACCGGCCGCGGTGCTCGTACCCATCGTCGACCATCCCGAGGGACTCACCGTGCTCCTGACCGAGCGCGCCTCGGACCTTCGTCACCACGCGGGGCAGGTGGCGTTCCCGGGCGGACGCCTCGAGGCAGGCGATGCCGATGCGGTCGCGACGGCGCTGCGCGAGACGGAGGAGGAGATCGGACTCCCGCGCCGCGCGGTCGAGGTGATCGGGTACCTGCCGTCGCACTTCATCATCACGGGCTATCGCGTGACGCCGGTCGTCGGGTTCGTGACGCCGGGGATCCCGCTCAAGCTCGATCCTATCGAGGTGGCGCAGGTGTTCGAGGTGCCCCTTCGCCTCATCCTCGATCCCGCCAACCACCGGCCGCGCGAGCGCGCGATCGGCGGCGAGACGACGCTGCTCTACGACATCCCCTTCGGCGATCACCACATCTGGGGCGCGACCGCCGGCATGCTGATCACGTTCTACCGCTTCGTGATGTTCGGGCCGGACCCGGTCGGGCCAGACGCCCATGGATGAGCTCCTCGCGATCATGGCGCGCCTGCGCGACCCCGAGCGCGGTTGCCCGTGGGATCTCGCGCAGGATTTCCAGAGCGTCGCGCCGTACACGCTCGAGGAGGCCTACGAGGTCGTCGATGCGATCGAGCGCGGCGATCTAGGGCAGCTGCGCGATGAGCTCGGCGATCTCCTCTTCCAGGTCGTGTTCCATGCGCGCATCGCCGAGGAGCAGGGCGCCTTCGACTTCGCCGCCGTCGCGGCCGGGATCGCCGACAAGCTGACCCGTCGCCACCCGCACGTGTTCGGCGGCGAGCGGCTCGCCGATGCCGGGGAGCAGTCGCGCCGCTGGGAGGAGATCAAGGACGCCGAGAAGGCGGCGCGCGGCGCGCCGAGCGGCGCGCCCCCGAGCGTGCTCGATGACGTACCGCTCGCGTTGCCCGCGCTCACCCGCGCGAGCAAGGCCGGCCGGCGCGCGGCGCGCAT
>CAYNCY010000217.1:0-6447 GCA_964395195.1 uncultured Steroidobacteraceae bacterium | reverse complement strand
TGGGCGGGGACGGGGGAGGCCTGGGCCATCCGCGACAGCGACGTCATGGGCAACGGGATCTACAAGTCAAGCGACGCCGGCAAGACCTGGACCAACATGGGATTGCCGGACTCCGGCCGGATTGGCCGAATCGTGGTCCATCCGTCGAATCCCGACATCGTCTTCGCCTGCGTCCTCGGCCGCATGACCGGACCCCAACAGGAGCGCGGCGTGTACCGCACGACCGATGGCGGTCAGCACTGGGAGCGGACGTTGTTTGGCGGCGAAAACACGGGTTGCTCCGGCTTGTCGATGGACCCGCACAACCCGCGCACCCTGGTCGCCGGCCTCTGGCAGGTGGAGATGCACACCTGGGGCGAGTTCAGCGGCGGCGCCGGCAGCGGCGTCTACGTCTCGCACGACGGCGGCGGCAAGTGGGCCCGGATCGAAGGGCACGGACTGCCGACCGGATCCGTCGGCAAGATCGACGTGGCTGTCGCCCCCACCAATTCGAATCGGATTTTTGCGTTGATCCAGACGAAGGACCAGGGCTCGGTCTGGCGCTCCGATGACGCCGGCGAGAACTGGCGGGTCGTCAACCACCAACGGGCGCTGACCGGGCGTGCGGGCTACTACATCCGGATTGCCGTCTCCTCGGGCAGCGACAACGAAGTGCTGGTCGCGAACTCCTCGTTCCACCAGTCCCTCGATGCCGGACAGAACTTCCACGAGGTGCGCTGGGGCGGCGACACGCACGACATCTGGATCGATCCGGCCAATCCCGACCGGTTCGTGATCACGGACGACGCGGGCCTCATCATCACGACGGTGCACGGGAAGGGCTTTCATCGCGTGAACCTGCCGATCGGGCAGATGTACCACGTCGCCGTGGACAACCAGATTCCGTATTACTTCTACAGCAACATGCAGGACGACGGGAACTTGCGCGGCCCGAGCGTTCCCGGCGACACACCGGAATTCGGGTGGGACCGCCACATGGGTGGCTGCGAGTCGGGATATACAATTCCCGATGCGTCGGAGCCGGACATTGTCTGGGCAACCTGTTACGGGAACTCGGTGACTCGCTGGGACGCGCGCTACAAGGAAGCGCACTCGGTAAGCCCCTGGATGCACACGCTCGACTCGCCCCCGAATGCGCTCAAGTATCGATGCCACTGGACGCCGCCGCTGGCCATCGACCCGTTCGATCACAACACCGTCTACTACGGCTGCCAGGTGATCTTCAAGACCACCGACGCTGGCCAGAACTGGACCGTCGCGAGCCCCGACCTCTCGACGCAAGATCCCAGCCACATCGTCCCATCCGGGGGCCTCGTCGGCGACAACCTTGGCCAGTTCTATGGAGAGATCGTCTTCTCCATCGCGCCTTCAACGCTGCAGAAGGGCCTCATCTGGGCAGGAACCAACGACGGGCAGGTGTGGGTCACCCGGGATGGCACGGCGACCTGGACCAACGTCACCAAGGCGATTCCGCGGTTGCCGCCGCTCGGCACCGTCACCAGCATCGCGCCATCAAGCTTCGACCCGGGCACCGCCTATATAAGTGTCGACCTGCACCTGGCCGACAACCGCGACCCGTTCATCTACAAGACGACCGACTTCGGCAAGACCTGGAAACCGGTCAGCGGCAACCTGCCGAAGCATGCGCTGTCGTACGTGCGCTCGATTGCCGAGGATCCCAACTGCGCGGCACTCCTGTTTGCCGGCACCGGGAACGGGCTGTACTACTCGACCGACGATGGCGCCCACTGGACGGCGCTCCAGACGGGCCTGCCCCATGCACCGGTGAGCTCAGTCGTGGTCCAGAAGACGTTTCACGACCTGGTGGTCTCGACCTACGGGCGCGGACTCTACATCCTCGATGACATCACGCCACTCGAGCAGCTCGCCAAGAGCCGCACGGACGCACCGATCACGCTGTTCGAACCGCGCCCGTCATACCGGTTCGTTCGCGGCGCCGCGGCGATGCTCAACTTTTCGCTGAAAGCCGCGCCCAAGGCGCCGGCCACCCTCGAGATCCTCGATGCCCACGGCAGCGTCGTGCGCACGCTCGAGGCGGCGCGGACCGGGGGCATCGACCGCGTCACCTGGGACCTGCGCTACGAGCCGCCCCGGGTGGTTGCGCTGCGAACGGTCGCGCCGGGCAATGCCCACATCTGGAATGAGCCGCGCTTTCGCGATGCAGACTCCCGGCCGATCACCCACTGGGGAACGGAGTCGGCCGCCGTGGGCCCGATTGTGGCGCCAGGACACTATACCGTCCGGCTCAACGTCGACGGCCAGTCGTTCACGCAGCCGCTGACGGTGTTGCGCGATCCCCGCGCCCCGGGCTCCGAGGCCGACATCGAGCGGTCGGTCGCGACACTGCTGCGGATCCGCGCGGACATCAGCCGCGCGTCCGATTCGGTCAATCAGATCGAGTGGTACCGCAAGCAGCTCGAGGTGATCGAGACGATGCTCCGGCCGGCCCGGAAACACGAAGTGGAAAAGCCGGCGATCGCGGAAGACGGCGACGAACCCGATCCGGAGCCCACCGTGGCCCCGCCGCGGGCGATGGACGAGGCGGAGACGACGCTGAAACGTGACCTCCTCGCGGCCGCCGAGAGCCTGGATGCCAAGCTCGTTGCGATCGAGCACCGGCTCGTATCAGAGGCCTTGATGAACAGCGACGACAAGTACTTCGTCGAGCCCTACGGCGTCTTCCTCAACCTGATCTGGCTCAATGCCGAGGTCGGGACCGGCGGAGGCGATGTGGCCGGCAGTGCGGACTTCGCGCCGACCGCGGCGCAAATGGAGTCACTGCAGTCTTTCGAAGCGGAGCTGTCCGCCACCGAGTCCGCCTACCGGACCCTGTTGCAGGATCTGCTGCCGGCGTTCAATCGTGAACTCGACAAGGCTCGACTCGCGCCACTCGCGGGCGTGCTCGCGGGCGGCGCGGCAGCGACGGGCCTTGAATGAAAATCGGGAGGCGCGGTCCCTGCGTTCGAGGCCGCCTGCTGCACGCAGCGGAGCGCGCACAATCAGTACGCGGTGCCGGTTGTCCGATCGCGATGTCCAATCGCGATGTCCGGTCGAAAAGCGGGCTGCTCAATGTTTCGATAGCCGCCTTCGCCGTACCAAGGCCGCCGGGTACACGGCGTTCGCTCAGAATGCGGTGCGCCAGCGTCCCTGCTTGAACGCTTCAAGAAGGGACCTGGCCCGCCCTGAGCCGAGCTTCATATAGGATTCGCCGCGCGCGAAGAAGTCGTTCAGCCCGGGTATGTCGGCCAGCTCTTTCGCGCTAACCCTCGGGAATCCCATCGTCCATTCCCCAAAATCTCGGGCTTCAATTGCCTCGAAAATGATCTTCTTGATGCGAACGTGCCTGTTGTCCTTGGCAATTTTCGCGTAGAGCAACTCGACTGCACTTCGGTCGCCCTCAAGCACCTGGAAGAAGGAACGACTTTGGTACAGGAGCATTCCGGTGACTCCAACCTTGGCGTTGCTCTCGCGGCAGACTGAGAGAAGCTCATCGAGCTCACTACGGGTCATTTCAGCGCTTGCCGATGCGCTGCAGTAAATGCAATGAACAAGATCCATCGTGACCTCCGCTCGAACGGGACAGGACTGGATATCGGGAGTCTGTCGCTTTGCGTTCCCGGAACTATGCGCCCTGAACGTGAGCCGCGGCCAAAATAACCGACTTCGCTGCAACACTTCTGCCTTCAGGGCCGCGTCCTGCGGCGCGGCGTACTTCGCCGATTGGGCCTTCAGTCCAAAGCTGTCCCCCTGAGGCCGTCTGCCGAGTCGCGGCGTCCCTCGTACAATCGGTAGTGAGTCAGGCCTCGCAGAGCGCGTTGCGGCCGCTCGTCCTGGAATCGCCGGCCTTACTTCGGCGTGTCCGGTTCCTTGTGCGCTGGTGGCGCGAAGAGATTTCCTTGCGCAGGCCCGGATTCTGAGGTCACGCAAACCAGCGGCGTCGCGCGCTGAACGAACTCGAGGCCCGACTGGTGGCCCTGGCTGCCGAACCGCCGGGTGAAGCCCATGCGCGGTGCGTACGCCGAACGATCCCAGTCTTCGCCGCTACGAATTACCTTCGCTGCCACCCGCGTGTAGCAGTAGGGATTGACCCAAACAATCTGCACGCCGTCCGGCCCGATCTCGACGCGACCGGTCCGGTCCGCCAGGGGGCCGGACGCGGTCGTCTCTGGGAGCTTATGCCAATCGAGCGGCCGAAACTGTCGAATCGGTCCGGCAGCCGCGCCATAAGCGGCGGCGGCGCGTTCGCCGGCTGCCGTCCAGTCGTGCGTCACGGATGGCTCGGTCGACTCGGTCTCCCGGCGCGCTTCAACGGGGGGAGGCGCGCTCGAATGAACTCCCTGGCGTGAGCGCTGAATCGAGTCTCGCTGCCCGCTAGCTGTGCGGGTTCGTTGCTGGTCCAGCATCGGCAGCCATATCAGCGTCGAGGTCAATCGGTCGACGGCCTCAGCCACGCGCACCCGGCTCGGAAAGAATAAGACGACAGACGCTAGAACTAGGTGAAGTGCGATGGCCAAAAGGAGGGCCAAACGCCGCCGCAGCCGCCAAGGTCGGGTTTCACCCATCCGTTCCCGTGCTCCCTGGGGCCCGAACTCAACGTCCGAATAATGACCGTTCACTCCAGGAGGAGTTCCGGGCAAGGACGTGTCCTTGAAGACACAGTCTCTGGCTTCTCGGCGCAATAGCGGAGGGAAAGGGACGCTGGCAACGCGCATAGGTGCCTCAACAGGTCCTGAATGCGCCCCGGACGATGCTGCGCAATCTGCCAGAGGATCCCTGCGGGATCAACGAGGTAAACGTCGCGTAAATTCCGCGGCTGCATCTCTGGGGTGCGCGGCGCTGGCACCCCGAAGTCGCTATCCACTCTCAGCCCTCATCCGTGCGCCCACCACGCATCGAGGTCGTCGACCACGAGCTGACTCATAAAGTTCTAGGCTTGATCGTGACCAAGACATCGGAGGAGGGCCGTGGACAGAAGGCAATGCCTCGACTCGGAGGGAGTCGGTCAGCGAAGGACGGCGCTTCGGCGCGGTCGAGGACACGGTCGGTCGCCCGCTCCGCCAATGGATGACTATGCGGGAGCATGCTGGGTCCAGGCCTACGACGCTAAGTGGCTCGGCCAGGACTGGGTGCGGCTGGCGCGGTACTTTGCCGTCGACGTGAACCTCGCACCACTTGGGTCCACGCGGATTGGGGTCGGGCGCCGGGCTGTGATCGTTCATCTGCGGGAGTTCCTCGCACGCGCAAGTGCACGAGCACAGCGCAACGGCCCTTGATGCGCGGTTGCTTTCGTAAGCTATCGGTGGGAACTCGAATGGACGGCCGAGGATCGGCGGCACTCCGCCGGAGGCCGCGACCTGCTCTCGCTTCACTTCTCCGATGGCTACTGGCAGAGGCTTTGGCGGCGGTAGCGCGGTGCTCACGGCTGGCGTTATCGGGCCGGTGCCTCTTCGGTGCAGGATAACTGGCCGTTGGGCCACGAACTCAAGCACCGGATCTCCACCGGTCGTCGGCGTGCGGCGCAGGCTCACGGGAGCGGCCCGGCGCGACGACTTCCCGCGATTCCTCGCAGTCCTCAGTGCACGGATGACGCGTTCAGTGACTCGCCATCCCGCACGGCCCGGATCGCTTCGCCGCGCGCGGGCGGGACAGCTCGTGCCCCGCCGGTGCGGCGAGAACGTCAGTGTCGGGCACCGGAAACCCGCGAAACGCTCGGCGACCACAACAACGCGCTCGCTTCTGTTGGTCACCGAACAAAGATGGTCGGTACCGTCCGGGTACCATCAATCGCCGCGCCACGGCACGCACACGGCACGAAAGCCTCCGGCCCACCGCGCCGATCGGGCGCGCCGAGTCTCTCCTCCGTGCAGTCGCCGCTTTCTGACCGAGTCCTGACAATCACCTCAGAGCCGCCTTCATGAAACTTCGATCCAAGGGTTTTAGGGTTCATTCCGATACGGCGGTCGTACTCAGGGACTGGCCCACGGCGGTGAAGCCCTTCTACAAGTCCACGAAAGACTACAAAGCGCTTCTTGGGTCTCATGTTGAGCAGATGCAGTCGCTGCAGAAGCTGCTGTATGCCTCGAACCGTTACGCGCTGCTGCTCATCTTTCAGGCAATGGATGCCGCCGGAAAGGATGGTGCAATCATGCACGTCATGTCGGGCGTCAACCCGCAGGGGTGCCAGGTATTCAGCTTCAAGCATCCGAGCGCCGCGGAGCTCGAGCACGACTTTCTCTGGCGAACGACGCGTTCTCTCCCGGAGCGCGGCAAAATAGGCATCTTCAATCGGTCGTACTACGAGGAGGTTCTGATCCTGCGCGTTCACCCCAAGGTGCTGAACGCGGAGAACCTGCCGCCGACGCCGGGGCCCCGCCGCGCGATCTGGCAGCGCCGCTATCGCGCGATTGTGGACCTCGAACGCCACCT
>CAYNCY010000216.1:0-6464 GCA_964395195.1 uncultured Steroidobacteraceae bacterium | reverse complement strand
CCCATCTGACCTTGCCGTCGAAGTGGCAGTCGGCGCTGGTGTAGTCCTCGCTGACAAAAGTGCCCGCGTCGAAGCCGACGTCACACGTCTCGTCGACCGAGTAGAGCATCGAGACGGCGGCGATCGTGACCACGACCACCACGCCCCAGCGCAGCCAGTAGAGCGGCAGCGCCTTCACGACGTAGGTGGCGATCAGGACGCCAATGACGCCGCCGGCGGCGAGGCCGAGCGAGGCGCCGAAGGCGAACTTGCGGTGCGCGATGAACCGGAACGCCGCGATCGGCTGCAGGAGCGCGCACGCCCCCATCATGATCGGGAACGCCGCGAGCGGGCTCATGCCGAGGAGCGACACCACGATCATGGTCGGCGCGTACATGCCGATGCCGATCGTCATCAGGGCGCCGAGCACGAAGCTCGCGCCGAGCGCGAGCGCGAACTTCCAGCCCTCGAGCGCGAGCGCCTCGCCGCCACCTGGCAGGAGTCCGAGGTTGACCGCCGTGAATACGCAGGCCGCCACCAGGAGCGCGCCGCCCATGCCGAACTGGATCGCGCGGCGCGGCATCGCGGCGACGATGCCGGCACCGAGCCAGGCGCCGAGCGCCGCGATCAGCACCATCGAGGCGAGGAGCACGGGCTCGACCGCCACCGAGGTGATGAAGATGAGCGCCTGCAGGATCACGCCCGCCATCGTGCCGACGATCAGGGTCCCGGGGATGAGCTCATCCGGCACCAGCTTGAAGAACTTGAAGAGCGCCGTGTTCGGCGCAAAGCAGCCGATGCCGAGCGTGTCGCCGAACTCCGTGACCAGGCCGACCGCGGTGATCGCGACCGACGGCTCGGCCCCGGCGGTCGGCGTGCCGCGGCTGCGGTACCAGGCGATGCCGGCCAGGATGCCCGCCAGCACGATCGCCCCCAGGAGTCCAAACCGCGTCAGGTCCATGCGCTCCCCGTCTTTGTCTTATTTGGGAATCAGGATGCGTCGGGCGCATCGCTCTGCATGGCCTCGATCGCGGCGCGATCGAGGCGGTAGATCGTCCAGTCGTTGACGGGGCGCGCGCCGAGCGCCTCGTAGAAGCCGATCGCACGCCGGTTCCAGTTGAGCACCGACCACTCCATTCGCCCGCAATCGCGGGCCGCGGCGATGCGCGCGACCTCGCCCAGGAGTCCCCGGCCGACGCCCTGGCCGCGGAACGCGGGGCGCACGTACAGGTCCTCGAGGAAGAGGCCTTCCTTGCCGACGAAGGTCGAGAAATTGCGGTAGTAGAGCGCGAAGCCCGCCACCTCGCCGCCGACGCGCGCGACGATCGCCTGCGCCGCGGGCTCGGGGCTAAAGAGCGCCTGCTGGAGGCTCGCCGCGGTCACGACGACCTCGTGCGCGAGCCGCTCGAAATCGGCGAGCTCGCCGATCAGCGTCAACAGGATCGGTACGTCACCAGGCTTGGCAGCATCGATCATCAGGCTCACGGGGGCCTCCGGCGGGCAGCGCGAGTCGCGGATGTTACGCGATCTCGAGGCGGGCGGAGCTTGACGTCTAAAACCCTGCTGACATAGTGGGTCGCCACCGCCGGAAAACCACGAATGCGCCCGCGCCTTCGCATCTCGTCCCTCGTGCTCAGCCTCGGCTGCCTGGTTCCCGTGCTCGCCGCGGCGGCGCCCGTGGCAGGCCGGCTCGCCTCGCCCGCGGGCGCCGTGCCGGCGCTGACGGTGTATGCATGGTCGCTGACGGGGGCGAGGCTGTTCTCGGTCTCGACCGAGTCTGGCCAGGCGACTTACACGATGGAGCTGCCGGCGGGGCGCTACTACGTCTTCGCGGCACCGCTCGATCCCGGCGCGCCGGCCGTGTACGGCGCGTACACGGAGTTCGCGGCCTGCACGCACGACGGCCACGGTGGCTGCACCGCCCACGCCCTGAAACCTCTCGTCGTCGCCCGCCGCGCCGTCGCCGGCGTCGACCTCACCGACTGGTACCTCGACGATGCCGCCACGCACGAGCTCGATGGCATCCTCGAACGGACCGAGGCGGGCACGCCCCAGGAGTCGGAGCTCGCGGCACCGCGCTTCTCCGAGTACCCGGCAGCGCCGTCGCTCGCGCCGCGTGCGACCGCCCTCGCCGCCGGCAACGATCCGCGCCTCGAGCGCGACCGCGAACCCCTGACCGCCGCGCTCGCGAGCAACTTCAACTTCGCCGGCCGGACGGTGCTGGTGCGGATCGGCTGCGGCGACGGCTGCGAGACGATCGCGTTCGTCGATGCGCCGAGCGGCCGGGTCGCCTACCCCGAGCTGCTTGCGCGCCTGCCGCCGGCGCCGGCCTGCGCCTCGGCCAGCCCGCTTCAGTTCCGGCGCGACAGCCGCCTGCTGCTCGTCACGGGCGTGAGCGGCAAGCAGCGCGTTACGCGGTACTTCGCGTGGGATCCGGAGTCCGGGCAGCTGCGCCTCGTCGCCTCGCTCGCGAGCGTGCTCGAGGAGCGCTGCGCGCCGGCGCGCTAGCCAGCCGGCGCGCCCGGGCGACTCAGGGACGCTTGGGCGCCTGCTCCTCGGAAGTGACCGCACTCGCGAGCTCAGCGCCCTGGCGGCGGATCGCGCCCACCGCCGCCTCGTCGAGGCGCACCTCGCCGTAGTGTTCGTTCCTGACCGCGGCTAGCGTGCGGGCGCCCTCGAACTGCGCGTGCGCCGGTACCGTCGCGCCGAGCGCGTTCGGGCCCCCGCCGATCGCGCCGGCCGGCATCTCGCCGCTGAAATAAAACAGCAATCCGTGCTCGTAGTAGTAGCGGTTGTGAAGCGCAGGCGCCGTGCCGCCCGTGACCGTCTCCTCGAGTACCACGAGCTGCCCGTCGCGGAAGTACCCGGAGAGGCTCGTGTGGCGGACGCCGTCCTCGCGGTGGGTATCGACCTTCGCGAGCGTGCCGAGGGCGGCGTCGAGCTTCGCGGCGCGCTCGGGTGCGCGCTCGGCGTGCGCGGTGCCGGCCGCCGCGGGCGCGGGCGGAGGGCTCGCGGGGGCGGGCGTCTTCGGCGCGCCGCAGGCGAGCCCGCCCAGGACGAAAACGATCGGCCAGAGTTGCTTCTGCATCGTCCGTCTCCTTCGTCCTCGCCGCTGCCGCGTGTCAAACTAGCATCGTCGCACAACGAATGCCGCCGCCATGAAGTCGCTGACCAACATCCTGATGAAGGGCCTCGCGGCCGTGCTGCCGATCGGGCTCACGCTCTATGTGATCTGGTGGCTCGTGCGGACCATCGAGTCGGCGATGCGGGGCCTCCTGACGCTGATCATCCCGCCCGAGCAGTACCGGCCGGGGATGGGCATCCTGGTCGGGCTCGTGCTCCTCTTCGTGGTCGGTTCGTTCGTGAACGCCTACTTCGTCAGGCGCGCGCTCAGCGTCTGGGACGAATTCCTCGAGCGGATCCCGCTCGTGAAGACCGTGTACAGCGCGTTTCGGGACATCGCGCGGCTCCTGCCGTCCGGCCAGGGCAAGCGCGACCTGCAGAGCGTCGTGATCTGGCACGTCGGTGATGCGCGACTCCTCGGCTTCGTCACGCGCGATGACCTCCCTGAGCTCGAGAAGCAGGCCGGCGGCGTCGACCTCGTCGCCGTGTACTTCCCGCTCAGTTACATGCTGGGCGGCGTGACGCTGTACCTGCCCAAGCACGCGGTCGAGCCGGTCGACATGCCGGTCGAGGCAGCGATGCGACTCGCGATTACCGGTGGCATGGCCTCGACGCATCCGCACGCGCCGCAGGGTGGCGGCCGCCCGGGCGACACTCCCGCACGTCCGGGCTGAGTCGCCCGCGGCGGCGGCGCTACTTCTTGATCCGGGTGATCTTCGCGCCCTCGAGCGTGAGGTTGTACATCAGACCCTTGTTGTTGAACACGAAGCCGATGATCGGCTTCTGCGCGGTCTCGGTGTCGATCGACTCCCCGGCGCCGAACTGCGCGATGGCGACCGAGCCATCGACCCCCGCCTTCCAGCCCTTGCTCGCCCGGAACTTCTCGAGCGCGCCGTCCGTCATGAAGAGGACCACAACACTCTGCTCCTGCAGGCCGAGCTGAAAGCCGACCGACGCCGAGCCGATGTTGTAGTACGCGACCGTGTGGCCCCCGACCTTAAGCGCACCCTCGCCGTAGCCCGCGCCGATGCCGACGCCGCCCTTGATCACGCGCGGAAAGACCAGCGTGCCGCGGGCGCGACTGCCGAGCTCGCGCGCGGCGGCGGAGGATTTCTCGAGCGACCCCTGGGCTTCGCGGACGCGGGCATCGATCTCCTCCGCGGTCGCGGCGCCGGCGGCGAAAGGCGCGAGCAGCAGGCCCGCGAACAGCGTCAGCACGGCAAGACGGGTCTTCATCGGGTGACTCCCGGTGGGGTTGTGTGAATCCGCAGGCGCGGCGGCGCGGGCCGCCGCGGCAGGGCGCGCGGGCTCAGGCGAGCGCGACGCCCGGGCGATTGCGGCGATAGGCGACTTCGACGTGGCGGATGCCGGAGGTGCGCCGCGCCACCTGGCGGATCTGCTGCAGGAGCCGCGGCAGCACGCGTTCCTGCGCGTAGCTGCCACCGAAGGCGTAGTCATCGGCGACGCCGACGTGCACGACGGTGATGCGCTCGAAGGTGTCACGCACGTACACGACCGCGCCGACCGGGCGCGCGCCGCCGCCTTCCTCGTGCACCGCGAAGAGTGTCTGGACCTCGGGAACGCCTGCCACCTGCACGCGCAGCCAGCCACCGTCTTCGATGATCTCCGGGATGCCGAAGCGCTCGATCGTCGCCTCGATCGCGCGGCGCATCCGGAACTGGCCAGCGTTGAAGAACAGCAAGGTCTCGAGCTGCCCGCGCATCGTTGCGGGCAGGCGCGACTTCACCGTGATCTCGTACGGCATGCGCTCAATCTCCCGTCCGTCGTTGTCTTGTTTTCAACATAACGTGGGTGCTGGACCGTCGACCCGGCACTTCCCGTCGGCGGCCATCCTGCGCCGGGAAGCTGCCCCGTGTCGAGCACGAATCCGCGCCGCAGTTCTCAAAAATGTTGCCTGATCAATGACTTAGGTGAGGCGTGGACGCGACAGAGGCCCCCTCGCCCCGGTCGCGAATCGAGGTCCAAGCCCCCGTCTTGACTCACTTTTTTGATCGGGATCACGAAGCCTCCCGGCCAAAGTGAGCACTGTCGCCACCCCGCAACTACCGTTATGTCGAAAGATATGTGGGGGGTGGAGCAACTCGCGCATCTGGCGCGCGTTGCCTTGGGAGACGAGCCGGCGCCCGGAGGCGCCGACGAGGAAGACGCTGTCCATGACGCTGAGCCGTCCAAGCACGGATCCGCGGACCACCGAGTCCGCGCGCACGCCTTTCGCGGGGCTCACCGCGACCGAGGTCGCCGTGGTCAGCGCGGAGACCGAGCTCCTCGTCGAGCTTCGCCGGGCGTCGCCCGGCGTCTCGATCACCGCCGCTCCCAACCCCCAGGCGCTCGCTGATCTCCTGCTCGCGGGCACGTGCGGCGTGCTCGTGATCGACCTCCCCGAGCTCGGCACGTCCGCGACCACCGTGATCCACCACCTCGCGAGCCAGTTCCCGGACGTGCCGATCATCAGCATCGGCAACCGCCACGAAGAGGCCGAGGTCGCGAGCCTGATCTCCGCCGGCGAGATCTACCGTTTCCTGCACCGGCCCGTCTCGGCCGGTCGCGCCAAGACCTTCATCGATGCGGCGTTGAGGCGCCACCAGGAACTGCGCCCGACGGCGCAGACGCTCAAGAATGCGAGCGCACGCACCTCGCCCGGCGGCCCGATCACCGAACGCATCCGGACCGCGGGCCGTGCCGCGTTCACGCCCTCGGCAACCTCGCGCCTGCCGGCGGGACCTCCCTGGCATCGCTCGCTGCCGCTCCTGCCGATCCTCGGCGGCGTCGCCCTGGCCGTTGGCGTGCTCGGCCTCGGCCTCGTGCTTCGCGACACCACCGGCCGCAAGGCCGCCGCGCCGAGCGCCGCGCACGCAACGGGACCGAGCCGCACGGCCGTGCGCGGTCTCCTGCGCCCGGGAACCCAGGCGCCATCGCAGCGTGCGGACGCGGCGCTTCCCGGCCACACGCCCCGCGCGAGCGCCGCGACCGCGTCCGCGACGACGGCCGACGGGCCGCGCAAGATCCTGGGCGCGCGCCCGGTCTACCCGGACGCCGCGCGCGCGAGCGGCGTCGAGGGCTGGGTCGATGTGCATTTCACGGTCTCGCCGGACGGCGAACCGACCGGCGTGACGGTCACGCTCGCCGACCCGAAGGGGGTCTTCGAGGACGCGGCGGTCGAAGCGGTCGGTCGCTGGCGCTACGCACCGCAGCCGACGCCAAGCGACGTCGACCAGCGCATCTACTTCAGGCTCGCAGACCCCGTCGCGACGCCAGCCGCGAGCGGCGCGGCGACTCTGCCCGACACCGCGGCGGCGGCGCCCCTGCGCGCGGCCGGCGCACCGCCAACGCCGGCACCGGCA
>CAYNCY010000215.1:0-6476 GCA_964395195.1 uncultured Steroidobacteraceae bacterium | reverse complement strand
GGGCGAGTTCGCGTCGACGCTCGGGGCTGAACTCCTGCGCAGCGACGTCCGCGAAGGTCCGCGCGCGGGAGACGTCGGCGGAGTCAAACGCGAGTGCCGCAAGTCGATTCGCCTCGGCGACCTTGCCCGCGCGCGTCGCGCTCTCGTGTGCCGCCCAGAGGAGCTCCAGCTTGAGGTCGAAGGCAGGCCGAAGCGGCTCCTGCAGCTGCGCACGAAGCTCGGGATTGACGCTCTGCACGCGCAGCGCATCCGATCGTGCGAGTGCGCGGTCGACGGCAGCGAGGGACTCCTCGACGCGCGCCAGGAGGCGCAGGTTCCGGGCGGTCTCGAGCTCGAGCGTGAACAGTTCGGTGACGTTCCCGGCCTCCGTCAGGCGCAGCCGCGCCTCGGCGAGATCGGCGAGCGCACGGTCGGGCTCACCGGCCTCACGGCGCAGCACGGCTCGCTGGACGCGGGCTTCCGCGCGGAGCAGTGAATCCTGTACTTCTCCGGGTGCCAGCAGTGCATCGAGCCCTGCGGTGGCCTCCGCACGCCGGCCCGCTGCGGCGGTGTGGATCGCGATCTGGATCCGGATGCGGGCTTTTGCGGAGGGGGCGGTCGCGAGCGACAGTGCCTCCCGGTCGGCGTCGAGCGCCTCGCCCACCTGGCCCTGCTCGGCGGCAAGCGTTGCGAGGGCGCGCAACGTCGACATCCGCCCTCGCCCGTCGAGGGCGACGGTGCGGATCTCGAGCGAACGGCGCAGGAATCGCTGCGCCTGCTCGCGATCGCCGAGCGCGTAGTACGTCACCCCGATGCCATAGAGCGCCTGTCCTTCGTCACGTGGCGACTGGACTTTCTGTGCGAGCGCGAGCGAGCGGTCGTAGGTCCGCAGCGCCTCGTCGTAATTTCCGAGCGCGTAGTTCGCGAGTGCGGAATTGTTCAGGGTGGCGAGGTAGCCCTTGGGGAAGGGCTCGACGGTCTGCATGCGAAGGGCTTCGTTGAACGCGGCGAGTGCGTTCGCCATGTCACCGAGACCCCAGTGGCAGAGTGCTTCGTTCTGGAGGGCCATGGGGACGTGCGGCGTATCGCCGAGCGCGGTAAAGGCGTGAACCGACTCCTTGAATATGCGAATGCAGGCGGCGAAGTGCCCGGCGTAGAACTCGGCGATGCCCGCGTCGTTGTGCTCCATCGCCGCTTCGTAGTCCTCGTGGCGCTTCGCGTGGAAGGCGCGCAGCGACTCGAGCAGGTCGAAGGCACGCTTCAGAAGGGGCGGTTCGTCACCTGGCTTCGGCGCGGCCGGTTGCACGGGCGCGGCACCGAGCGCGAGTTCGAGCCACGAGGCCCCTTCGATCGCACGCGCCCGCGCGTGCCGGTACGGGTCCACCGGCTCGAGCAGTGCGGCCGCTTTCTTCGCCCACTCGTCTGCCTTGGCCCAGTCGGACAGGTCCTGGTACTCGAGCGCGGCGATGGTGAGCGTGACCTCGCCCTTGAAACCCCGGTCGGCCGTTGCGTCGAGCGCGTTTTCTGCCGCGTGGTAGCTCTCGTAGGCGCGGAGGAAGGAATGCCGCGCGTCGAGGGCCTGGGAGCTGCCGCGCGCGTGATTGATCGCCTCGCCGTCCGCATAGTCAGCACCCCCCTGGGCGAGGGCCTTGAGGACGCCGAGGCACGTGGGCCCGGTCGCGAGGCCCGTGAGGTCCGCAACGCGGACGGTCGCGGCGCCGACCGCCTCGGCGTATTCCTTCCCGGTCACCCGAACAGTCAGCTGGGTTGAGCTCACCGTCGAGGCGATGGTGCGCCGCGTGCCGGTCCGCCGAACCGGATGGTCCGCACGCGCAATCGGTGGCCCCGCACCGCCAAGCACCTCGACCGACGCGTCGTTGCCGGACTCGGTGACCTCGATCAGGTAGTCGTGTTGCGGCCGGGTGTCGACCGTCCACTCGGCGGAATGCTGGCCGTGAATGCGCAGGCGTTGCGAGGTCGATGGCAGTGCGCGAATGGAGGCGGCGCATGAGCCCGGGACGGTCGCGGCGGCGAGCGACGACGGCGCTGTCAGCGTAAGGGAGATCAGCAGTGCAAATGAAAGGAAACGCCGACGTTTTGCACAGGTCCGGCGTCCGGGAGCGCGGCCTATACTTCCGGTGAGACCGTAGGTGATGGACCCCTGCACTCGACGGCGCTCCCCTGATCACTCGACCGTGGCGTTCGGCGCTCAAGCAGGCCCTCGCCATCTGGCGACCAGTCTAGCGTGACTTGCGTCCGGGTTATCCCTTTCGGTGGACGAAGGGATGGGATCGGGAGGCGGCTGCCGACAGACAGAAGGATATGACAAGACCACCTTTTTCGGCGACGAAGGTCCCGATAGCCGGGCGTCGGAGCTGTCCGTGATCGACATCGGCACGGATCCCGAGCGAATGCGCAACTTCCTCGCCGGCCGGTTGCCGGATGACGAGGACCGCGCGTTCTCCGAACGACTCATTCGCGACCCCGAACTCGTCCGCGAACTCGAGCTCACGGCCCGACTGCAGGAGGGCCTGCACGTTCTTTGCGAACGCGGCCAGCTCGAGGGGCTCCTCGTGCCGCGCAAGCGCCATCCGCTCGCCTGGCTCTGTGGCCTGGTTGCGGCGGGCGTCGCGGTCGTGGCATTTACCGTGGCCCTGCAGCCCGCTTCGCACTCGACTCCGGTGCTGGTCGCCGAGCGGGCGCTCGCGTCGGGAGGCTCGGCGCGGGACGCGGGTGTCGTGCAGCAGTACTCGTTCGTTGCGACGCGTGACCGAGCGTTGCCGCCCGCGCTCCTGCTCCCGGCACGCGGGACTGTCGAGTTTCGCGTGGCGCCGCCCTCGCCCTCGCCCGGCTTCCCGTATCGCGTGACGCTCGATCGGTTCGACGCGCGGCACGCGCGTTCGCGGGTCGGCACGGTGTCGGATCTCGGGCTCGCGAGCAGCGGCTTCCTCTACTGCTACGCGAACGCGGCGCGACTCGCAACGGGGGACTATGAGCTTCGGGTCGAACCCGAGGGCGCGGGCGCGAGCGAAGTCGGCTCGTTCCCGTTTAGCTTGAGGCCCATCGCCGCGCCCTGACGGCCCTCACTGCGGCGCCTGCACGAAGCCGGCGCCGCAATCCCGCGTTCGAAACGGCAGCGGCTGCGCGGTCGCGAGCAGGAGCGCGCGGAGTGTCGCGCCGCGCGCCTCGGGCCGTGCCTCGGCGAGGAGCGCAGCGATGCCGGCGACGAACGCGGTCGCCGTGCTCGTGCCGTTGTGGAGGCGTCGGCGCCGCGCACCCGACCACGCCGAGTCGACCGCGACGCCGGGCGCGACGAGATCGATGGCGCCGCCGTCGGGGTTAAGCCCCGCGTTCGAGAACGGGGCGAGCTGGAGGCGGGGATTCACCGCGCCGACGCTCACGATCGACGGGCAGTTCGCCGGATGTTCGACGGGCTCGAGGAGATCAGGCCGCTGGCTGCTGTTGCCGGCGGCGGCGAGGATCAGCGTGCCCTGCGCGAGCGCCGCTGCGGCGAGGCGCTCGAATCGCGGCGAGTACGGCTGGCCGACGGCGACGGGCATGCCGACCGAGAGCGAGACGACGTCGCACCGCTGCTCCACGGCCCACTCGATGCCGGCGAGGACGCTCTCGTCCGTGCCGTGGCCGTTCTCATCGAGTATCTGTCCCACGTAGATGGACGAGGCCATCGCAATTCCGTAGCGCGCGCCGCGGGACGGTGCGTCCGGACCACAGGCGATGCCGACGCTGTGAGTTCCGTGACCGCCCACGTCTACGTCGGCATTGCCGCCGATGAACGACCGCGCGACGATGTGTCGACCGGCGAAGTCGGGATGCTGGCGCGCGAACCCGGTATCGAGCACCGCGACGCGAACTCCGGCTCCGGTCCAGCGAGACGTGAGGACGCGGGCGGCCTGCAGCCCCCACGTTCCCGACGATCCCGTCTCGAGCAGCGGCCGCGCGAGCGCCGCGTGCATCGCGACGCCGTCACCGCCCGAGGGCGCGACGCCACTCGCGGCGGTCGGCTCCGATGGGGCGAAGTGTGGGAACCGGGGCGGCGTTTTCACGGGGTCGGAGGCGCTTCGTCGGGGCGGACGCGAGGGGGCGTCGTGCGCGGCCGATGCGTTGGCGCACCTATCCTTCTGTCGCGACGGCGGGTTCGATCCCAACGGGTCCGGCTTGGCGTGCCGGCGGCCTCGGGTTGGGAGCGACGTTCGGCCACGCCCTCGCTGGCGCGGGATCTCAGGCGCCGCGAGGCTCGATGACGGCGCGGAGCCGCGCCTGCCGCCATCGGTCGACGGGATGATCGACCAGGATCAGAAGAATAAATGAAAGACCCAGCGTACCCGCGAGCGCGACCCACGCGCCGTGCTCGGGCTCATAGGTCAGTACCAGCCCGATCACCATGAGGTGGGTCAGGTAAATCGGGTAGCTGAGGTCGCCGATCCAGCGATCGAACGAGAAGCGGCCGAATGCATTGAATGCGAGCGGCGCCGCGACGGCGATCGTCGCGTAGAGGATCCAGCGATTGATCTCACCCTCGAGGTGCGCGAACGGCAGCGCGATGACGACCGCGAGCACCGTCGCGTTCGCGATCCAGCCCGCCGCGAGCGGGAGCCGCGCCGCGAGCGGCAGCGCGCGCTGCGACAGCATCCCCGCAATGAAGAGAAAGAGCGCCGTCGGAAAGAACCGGCCCTGCCAGAGCCAGTAGTCGACCGGCAGCCAATGGCCCGCCAGGCGAAGCGCGACACTCGCCACTCCGATGCCGAGCAACGTGCGCGTGCTGCGCCGGGCGAGCCACGGCGCGAGCGCGTAGAACATCAGCTCCATCGACAGGCTCCAGGCCTGCGGGACCAGCAGGAACTGCCAGGCGACGGGAGCGTCCGGGGTCGGGCCGGCGTTGGTGAGATCGAGGACGAAGTGCCCGGTCGGTGGGAGCTTGAACCAGAAGAGGAGCTCCTGTCCGAGCAACGCCAGGTTCTCGATGAGGAGAACGAACGCCGCGACGCCGTGATGCCACAAGGTCGGGAACATGTCCGGTGACGCGGTTGCGCTGGCGCCGAGGCCGAAGAGCGCGATGGCCCCGAGCGCCATCATCACGCCGTAGGTCGGGAAGATGCGCAGTGCCCGGTTCGAGTAGAAGAGCCGCGTATTGGCATACTTGCCGCTAAGGACGAGCGACATGTAGAAGCCGGAGACGATGAAGAAGCCCTGAACGGCGATGCCGCCGCCGATGAAGCCGAAGGTGGCGGTCGGCAGGTGCGACAGGAAGACGGCCAGCGCCAGCGCAACGCGAAGCAGCCCCATATCCCCTCCTCCCCGGGAAGACAGCACGCTCGGGACCCAGGTCCTGGCGGAACGCCCGATCATAGCCGCGGGCGGTGGGGCGATGGTCGGTGGGCCTGCCGTTTATCGCACCAGTTGCACCGCTCGTCGCGCGCCCTGCCGGGCCCGGGCCTGGCTACCGAGCGCCGATGCCGCTGGTGGTACCGGCGCCCGTCGCGTTCGACGTGCATCGCCGCGACCTGGGCCAACGATTGAAGCCAACCCGTCTCACGGCGGCGAAGATCCCTGAGCGACGCGCTCCGCTCGCACGGCGATCCGAGGTGCGCGTTCGCATCCCGCGTTCGTCGCCGCGGGTCGTCTGATGGCTGTTCACGAGCAGCGGGTCCTGCGAAGCGATGCTGCGGCCGGCGTACTGGGTACGCACGGCATCGATGCGACGGCTCAAGGGCGTGTCCGCGCGTTCCTGAGGGCACGCCGGGCGGCCGAGAGCGAGCGCGCGCCCTCGCGGTACCGAGCCCACGGCTCATTGCCCACCTTGAATCTCGCGCGCACGTTCTCGACGTTCCACGCATCCGAAGCGGCGACGCTCGCGAGTTCCCTCCAGGCGAGCGGTACGGAGATTCCAAGTCCCGGCCGGGCTCGGATCGACCAGGCAGCAACGGTGGTCGAATCCGCGCCGTTGCGAAGGTAGTCGATGAAAATCCTGCCGACGCGGTTCGCGGGCCCGGACTTCGCGACGAAGCGGGCGGGAATGGTTTTCGCGAGGTGGGTGGCGAGGGCGTGCGAGAAATCCTTCGCCTCGTCCCAGGACGCAGAACCCTTGAGAGGAACGACGACGTGCAGTCCCTTGCCGCCACTGGTCTTGAGGAATGAGACGAGTTCGAGTTGCTCGAGGAGTGCGCGCAGAAGCTCGGCGGCCTCGCGGACGGCCGGCCATCGGACGCGCTCGCCGGGATCCAGATCGAACACGATCCGGTCGGGACGCCCGCCCGGGTCCGGAACGCCATTGCTGGTGTGGAACTCGAGCACGTTCCACTGTGCCGCCGACACGAGCCCCTCGGGCGTGCTGACGGTCAAGGCCGGCGCGCGGCCCGCCTTCGTCGCCTTGCCCAGGTGGACGATGCCTGGCAAGCGTTCGGTCTCCGCGTGCTTCTGGAAGAAAAGGGGGCCTTTGACGCCGCCCGGCGCCCGGACCAGCGACACCGGGCGGTCGA
>CAYNCY010000214.1:0-6483 GCA_964395195.1 uncultured Steroidobacteraceae bacterium | reverse complement strand
CGCGTCAGGTCGTCGATGTCTGCCCAGGTGGCCGGTACGTCACCGACCTGGAGCGGCAGCATGTTCATCACGGCCTTTTTGCCGAGAAACTGCTCAATCAGCTCGATATAGCGCATCAGCTCGACCGGCTGACTGTTGCCTATATTGTATAGGCGGTATGGCGCCTGGCCGGTCGCCGGATCCGGGTGGTCCCCGTCCCATTTCGGGTTCGGCGTCGCTGTGTGGTCCAGCGCACCGACTATCCCCGTGACGATGTCATCGACGTACGTGAAATCGCGCTTGTGGTGGCCGTGGTTGAAGACGTCGATCGGCTTGCCCGCCAGGATGTTCTTCGTGAACAGGAACAGGGCCATGTCCGGACGACCCCACGGACCGTAGACGGTGAAGAAACGTAAACCCGTCGTCGGGAGCCCGTACAGGCTCGAATAGGTGTGCGCCATCAGCTCGTTGGCTTTCTTGGTCGCGGCGTAGAACGAGAGCGGGTGGTCGACGTTCTGGTGCACCGAGAACGGCATCTTGGTGTTCGCGCCGTAGACCGAGCTCGTCGAGGCGTAAACGAGGTGTTGCACCTTGTGGTGGCGGCAGCCCTCGAGGATGTTCGCCATCCCGACCACGTTCGAATCGACGTACGCGAGCGGGTTCTCGAGGGAATAGCGGACGCCCGCCTGCGCACCCAGGTGCACCACGCGGTCGAACTTCTCCTTCGCGAACAGCGCCGGAATCCCCGCCCGGTCGGCGAGGTCGAGTTTCACGAAGCTGAACTTCGGACGCGCCTTCAGCCGCTCGAGACGCGCGAGCTTCAAGTTGACGTCGTAGTAGTCGTTGAGGTTGTCGAGTCCGACGACGGTGTCGCCGCGCGCAAGCAGGCGCTCGGCGGCGTGCGAGCCGATGAAGCCGGCGGCTCCGGTGACGAGGACCTTCATCGATCAGAGCCGGCCATCGACGTCAGCGCGGGGGAAGAGCTGCTTGATGTCGTAAAAGACGTGAGCGCGTTTCGCGAAACGGCGGATCTTGGCGACCCCAAGCTCCTTGAACTCGCGGTGCGCGACCGCGAGCACGACCGCGTCGTACTGCCGGGCCTTGGGCTCGCGGACCGGCCGGATGCCGTACTCGTGGCGTGCCTCCTTCGCATCGATCCACGGGTCGAAGACGTCGACCTTGGCACCGAACTTCTCGAGCTCGCGGATGACGTCCACGGCCTTCGAGTTCCGAAGGTCGGGGCAGTTCTCCTTGAACGTGAGCCCGAGCACGAGGATCCGCGAGTTCTTGACGTGGATCCGCTTCGAGGTCATCAGCTTCAGGATCTCGGTCGCGACGTACGCGCCCATGTTGTCGTTGATCCGGCGTCCCGCGAGGATCATCTCGGGGTGGTAGCCGATCTCCTGCGCCTTGTGCGTCAGGTAATAGGGGTCGACGCCGATGCAATGGCCGCCCACGAGACCCGGACGGAACGGCAGGAAGTTCCACTTCGACCCGGCGGCCTCGAGCACTTCCTGCGTGTCTATCCCCAAGCGATTGAAGATGAGCGCGAGCTCATTGATGAGAGCGATGTTGACGTCGCGCTGGGTGTTCTCGATGACCTTCGCGGCTTCCGCAACCCGCAGGCTCGACGCCTTGTGGGTGCCCGCCGTGATGATGGTGCGATAGAGCGAGTCGACGAAGTCAGCGACCTCGGGGGTCGAGCCCGACGTCACCTTCTTGATCGTCGGCAGGCGGTGTTCCTTGTCGCCCGGGTTGATTCGCTCAGGGCTGTAGCCGGCAAAGAAGTCGACGTTGAACTTGAGCCCCGAGAAGCGCTCGACGATCGGGATGCACGCTTCCTCGGTGCAGCCGGGATACACGGTCGACTCGTACACCACGACGTCGCCGCGCTTGATCACCTTGCCGACCGTCTCGCTCGCCTTCACGAGCGGGGTCAGGCCGGGACGCTTGTACTCATCGATCGGCGTCGGGACGGTGACGATGAAGACGTTGCAGCGCTTCAGGTCCGCGAGGGCGGTCGTGAACTTGAGGCGCTTGGAGGACTTGAGCTCCGCCCGCGTGACCTCGAGCGTCGCGTCCTTGCCCCGGGCGAGGTCTGCGATCCGGTCGGCCTTGACGTCGAATCCGACGGTGTCGAAGTGCTTGCCGAACTCGACCGCGAGCGGCAGGCCCACATAGCCCAAGCCCACGACGCCAACCCGGCAACTGCGGAGACTGAATTTACGCACCGTCATCCTCTCCCTGACCTCAGCAAATTCCCCGGATTATACCGGGGTTGGGCCGCTCGCCCGTGCGCGGCGCCCGAAACGGACGTCTCAGCTGTGACTTAGGTCACGCCGGGTTTGGCTCGACGGGGGCCCTGAAGAGGCACTTGCCGCCGGAGGCCTTCTGGACGCGATCGAGGGCGTGTTCGTGCGCCTCGAGCTCGGCCGCCGTCGCGCGCACGATCGGAATCTCGACGACACCCTGGCGCCGTCGGGTGGCCGCGCGCGCGCTCGTTGCGGCATCGCCCCGCTCGTGCAGGGTGAGGGCGCCCTGCCCGCCCGTCATCGCGAGATAGACATCCGCGAGAATGCGCGCATCGAGGAGCGCCCCGTGCAGCTCGCGGTTCGAGTTGTCGACGCCGTAGCGCTTGCACAGGGCATCCAGGCTGTTGCGCTGGCCCGGGTGGAGCTGGCGCGCGAGCACGAGGGTGTCGAGGATCGTGCAGTGGTCGGTCAGGAGCCGCTGCGGCGGCGGCAGGCGCCCGAACTCGTACTCGAGGAAGCCGACGTCGAAGGGCGCGTTGTGGATGATGAGCTCGGCACCCGAGATGAATGCCATCAGGTCGTCGACGACCGCGGCGAACTTGGGCTTGTCGGCGAGGAACGCGGACGTGAGCCCGTGCACCGCTTCGGCGCCGGGGTCACTCGCGCGCTCGGGGTTGATGTAACGCTGGAACGTGCGGCCGGTCGCCCGGCGATTGACGAGCTCGACGCAACCAATCTCGATGATCCGATGATTCTGCGATGCCTCGAGACCCGTGGTCTCGGTGTCGAGGATGATCTGGCGCATCGGTCACTCCGGAAGATGGCGCATCGTGACGGACCGAGGCGGGCGTCGCAACCAGAGAGCGGGCAGAGTCATCCCTTCGGCGCCGCACCCACCGTTTCCTCGAGGCCGCGATTCGCGAGCCGATCGGCGCGTTCGTTGCCCTCGTGCCCCGCGTGACCCTTGACCCAGTGCCACTCGATGTCGTGGCCGCCGACCAGGCTGTCGAGCGCTTCCCAGAGGTCCTGGTTCTTGACCGGCTTCTTGTCGGAGGTTTTCCAGCCGCGCGCCTTCCACTGCGCGAGCCACTCGCGGATGCCGTTACGGACGTACTGGGAGTCCGTGTAGACCGCGACCGAGCAGCGACGCTTGAGCGCCTCGAGGCCACGGATGGCCGCCGTCAGCTCCATGCGGTTGTTCGTCGTCAGGATCTCGCCGCCCCAGAGCTCCTTCTCGTGACCGTCGGTCACGAGAATCGCGCCCCAGCCGCCGGGTCCCGGGTTTCCGCGGCAGGCGCCGTCGGTATAGATCGTGACCGAGCTCATGTGCGGGCGCCCACGGCGCCGGCTAGCCTCGTCAACGAGCGGCGCCGTGGCCGGATCGGGGTCAACGTGTACACGCGCTTCCTCGCCTTCAGGAGATAGACGTTGCCGAGAGTGCCATCGAGGCGGCCTCCCAGGCGCTCGAGTTGCCGGTTGATGCCGGCGGACACGAGGCTCGCGAACGGGAGCGCGTGCAGGAACCTCCGCGACCCCACGACGTCGAATCCGAGCAACGTCAGCCAGTCCCGGAGCCGGCGGCGCGAGAGCGTGCCCACGAGGCCCGGCGGGAAGCCACGCCGCGCGAGTGTGTGGCGGGCGGCCCAGGAACCGGAGGGCTCGAACCCAAGGACCAGCAGGTGCCCCTCGCCGACGAGAATGCGTTCGACCTCGCGGATCACCGCCTGCGGCTCCGGCTCGAACTCGAGCGTGTGCGGGAGGAGGACGGCATCCACCGACTGGCTCAGGATCGCGAGCTGGGCGGCGTGGCTGACGCAGTCCCCCGGCGCCTCCGGCTCGGCGACGAGTGCCCGCCTCGGGAGCCGGGCCAGCGGCAGGAACGTCTCGTGAGTACCCCAGTGCCCGATCTGCAGGAACTGGTAGCCGAAGACATCATCGAGTGCCGTCGCCACGGCGTCCCGCTCGGCCGTCAGGAGCAGTTGACCGAGGGGGCTTCCGAGCCACGCATCGAGCTCGCTCGGGGGCGTTGCACGGGCCAACTGGAGGGGCGCCTGGGCAGTCATTACCCGAAGGATACCGGCCCGGACCCGGGCCGGCCACCGGGAAAAACGCTAGCAATCCGAACGGGTTACAGGTTAAATACAACCCGTTTATTGAGGTTTGGGGCGGGTGCCTGATTCCCGTCGCCCACCTTCTCCACGCCCCGGACCGCGACCACGTTAGGATGTTCACCGCCCATGGGACGTGAGAGCCGCCTCGCCGAGGACTCCGTCGACGCGCTCGCCGTCACCCGGGTGCCGGCCTTCGCTGACAACTACCTGTGGCTCATCCACGGGACCGGCGCGCACCACCGCCGGGTGGCTGCCGTGGACCCGGGCGATGCCGAGGCGATCCTAGTCGTCCTCGAGCGCGACGGTCTGACCCTCGATTCGATCCTGACGACCCACCACCACGCCGACCACGTCGGTGGCGTCCTCGAACTCACCCGGCGCTTCGCCGTGCCCGTCTACGGACCTGCCGCCGAGGCCATCCCCGGCCGGACCGTCGCCCTCCTCGAGGGCGATCGGGTCGACCTGCCGGGCCTCGGCCTTCACTTCGACGTGCTCGACGTCCCGGGCCACACGGCCGGCCACATCGCCTACGTCGGCCACGGCGCCGTCTTCTGCGGCGACACGCTGTTCAGCGGCGGCTGCGGACGCCTCTTCGAAGGAACCCCCGCGCAAATGCTGAACTCGCTCGAGAAACTCGCCCGGCTGCCGCCGAGCACGCGGGTCTACTGCGCGCACGAGTACACGGAGGCGAACCTGCGCTTTGCGGCCGCCGTTGAGCCTGCGAACGCGAGCCTCGCGGCCTACGCGGCCGAGGTCGCGGTGCTTCGCCACCGGTCGATGCCGACCGTACCGACGACGCTCGGGCTCGAGAGCCGCATCAATCCGTTCCTGCGCACCCGCCTCGCCGCGGTGCGGGACGTCGCGGCCGCGCACGCGGGCCGGGCCCTCAAGGACGATGCCGATGCCTTCGGCGTCGTTCGCGAGTGGAAGAACGGGTTCCGCGGATGAACGCTTCCCGCCCCCTCGTCGCTGTCCTCGCGGCCCTCGTCGTGCTCGCCGGCTGCGCATCGACGCCCGCCACCGACACGTCCGCCTCCGACTGGCCGATGACCCGCTCCGGCAAGGGCACCCACACGGCCACCCTGATCCCGAGCGTCCCGCGCGAGATCGTCGACACCGGGCCGACACTCGAGTCCGTGACCGTCGACCCGGCGGACACGCTCGTGTCACTGCCGGTCCCGGCGGATGACTCGCCGATGGCAAACCTCGAGAACCTCTTCGATCGAATCCGGCTCGGCTACGCCCTGCCCGACGTCGATGACAAGGCCGTCGCCCTGCAGGCGCGGTATTTCGCGAGCCAGCCGGACTACCTCGACCGGACCTTCGAGCGCGCCGAGCGCTACCTCTATTACGTGGTGCGTGAGATCGAGGCCAGGAACCTGCCGCTCGAGCTGTCGATGCTGCCCGTGATCGAGAGCGCCTATAACCCGTACGCGTACTCGCGCGCCCGCGCCGCGGGACTCTGGCAGTTCATCGCGCCGACCGCGACGCGCTACCAGGTCAAGGTCAACTGGTGGCAGGACGGGCGGCGCGACGTCGTCGACTCGACCCGCGCGGCGCTCGACTACCTCTCGGAATTGCACACGATGTTCGATGGCGACTGGCTGAAGGCCATCGCCGCGTACAACTGCGGCGAGCAGGCCGTGCAGCGTGCCGTCGACCGCAACCGCGCCGCCCACAAGCCGACCGACTTCTGGCACCTGAAGCTGCCGCGCGAGACGCGCGCGTACGTGCCGAAGCTCCTCGCGATGGCGCGCATCCTCGCGAACCCCAGCAAGTACGGCCTCGAGTTCGCCTCGATCGCCAACAAGCCGTACTTCGCGCGGGTCGACATCGGCAGCCAGATCGACCTTCGAGTGGCGGCGTCGCTGATCGGCGCGTCCGAGGAGGAGTTGCATGCGTTGAACCCGGCGTTCAACCGCTGGGCAACCGACCCGGACGGCCCCTTCCACCTGCTCGTGCCCTATTCCTCGGCGCCCGAGTTCGCGCGCTCGATCGCGACGCTCACGCGCGAGGCGCGCATGCCGGTCGAGCGCTACACGATGCATTCGGGCGACACGGTCGCCTAGATCGCGCTCGCGCGGGAACTGACGGTGCCGACGATCCGGGAGCTGAACGGCGCCTCGCTCTTCGAGCCGCAC
>CAYNCY010000213.1:0-6505 GCA_964395195.1 uncultured Steroidobacteraceae bacterium | reverse complement strand
TGGGCTCTTCATCTTTCCCCCTTGTTTGGATCTGGTGTCCGGCGAGGGTCCCACGCTGTGGAACGTCCGTCGCACGTCATAGTACTACACACAATTGCGAACGCAAGCGCTCGGGCGTGGCGGATACGCGCCTGCGGATCGACGGGAAGTGCCGTGAATTAGCAGGAATACTGCTTTTCTGCGGGCTGCAGGTGCGTAGGATAGTTTCGTGGAACCCGCTGTGGCTCGCGAGCCACACGCCGCCTGCGTGATCATCGCGGCGTCCGCCCCTTGATTCTATCGTTCCAAGATGTGAGATACTTCTTTGGTCGGCGAATCCCAATAGCGTTGCCAGTGAGTGAACTGGCGCCGCCGGCGATGAATATCGAGGGGCGACCGGAATGACAAATGCGAACCATCACAACCGCGGAACTCCGGCCGCGACAGAGTCCCGGCAATATCACGAGCTCGCAAAAGCACGCATCGCCGGCGGCGTAAACAGCAATGTGCGGCTCACGAATGCACCGGTGTGTTTCGCGAGCGGCAAGGGATCGCGCCTCACGGATGTTGACGGAAACGTCTACGTCGACTACGCGCTCGGCATGGGGCCGACGATTCTCGGTCACGCGCCGCCCACCGTAATCGCGGAAGTTTCGCGCACCCTTTCGCTCGGGCAGCTATTCGCCGGGCAGCACAAGCTCGAACTTGAACTTGCCAACGAATTTTGCCGATGCGTGAAGACCGCGGAGCTCGTGCGCTTTGGGCTCAGCGGCTCGGAAATGGTCCAGGCGGCGATTCGTGTGGCACGCGCCTACACCGGCCGTTCCGAAGTCATCAAGTTCGAAGGGCACTATCACGGCTGGTTCGACAACATCCTGATCAACCAGAACGGCCCGGTCGCCGCGCCGGGAAGCCCGCTGCCCCGGCCGCGTCACCTGCAGTCGGCAGGGCAATCGGCCCATGCCTCGGAAGACTTCGCGGTACTGCCGTGGAACGACGTCGAGGCGATCGACAAGTACGTCGTGCCGAACGCGAGCCGGATCGCTGCAATCATCACCGAGCCGATCATGTTCAACACGGGCGGGATACTGCCGAAGCCGGGATATCTCGAACATGTGCGCCGTGTAACCAAGGCGCACAATATCGTGCTGATTCTCGATGAGGTCATTACCGGCTTTCGAGTCGCGCCGGGCGGCGCCCAGGAACTCTATGGGATCCACCCGGATCTCTCGGTCTGGGCCAAGGCACTCGGTGCGGGATTTCCGGTTGCGGCGCTTTCCGGGAGGCGCGACATCATGGAGATGTTTGCGACCGGTGGCGTCAACCACTCGGGAACCTACAACGCCAACCTCGTCAGCCTGTCGGCGGCGCTGGCATCGCTGCGGGAACTGGCAGCGAACGACCACGCTGCTTACAGGCGGATCAATGCCGTCGGGAAGGCGCTGATGGACGGAATCGTTGCCGCCGCACGCCGGGCCGGGACGGATCTGCAGCTGAGTGGAGTGCCATCCGCGTTCCACACGTGCTTTTCCAGCCGTCCGATTCACGACTACGCGACCTACACCTCCGCCGACCCGAAGCGACTAGCGTTGTTTTTGGCGGCGCTGCTCGAAGATGGCATCCGTCCGACGTCCCGCGGCACGTGGTTTGTTTCCACGACGCACACGGACGAAGACGTCGCCCTCACGCTGGCTGCCGTCGAACGGGCGCTGCAGCGCGTCATCTAATAACGCTTCCGGCGTCGCCGGGGTGCACTGTTGCGCCCGCCCCGGCTCGTACGGCGCTGGCACCGAGGCTCTGATGGCCACCAGCCGGACCATTCGCATCGGAACTGTCGAAGCCGCCGTTCGGCACGACATGTCCTGTGCGCCGGACCTGCCCACGATCTTCCGGATGGTCAAGGAGTGCGGCGTCTTCGACTACCTGGACAAGACTCCATCCCGCGACCAGGTCGCGGAATATCTGAAGCTCAGCGAGCGGTTCGATGTTCCGGTGCTCGCGGGTGGATGGTGGTACACGCTCGGTCGTGATGAGGCACTCCTCGAGGACAACCTTCGTATCGGCGCCGAACTCGGCAGTATCGTGCACAACGTTCAGATCATGATGGACCACGCCGATGCGCGGCTCGTGACCGACCAGGAGGTCGCGGACGCCTATGCCCGCGCGTACGACGTCGGCGCGGCGCTCGGCTGCCTGCCGGCGTTCGAGGTTCACATCAACATGTGGTCCGAGGATTTCCGGCGCGTTGCGAAGGTGGCCGCGCTGGTTGCTTCGAAGGGGCTGCCCTTCCGGGTCACGCTAGATCACTCGCACGTGATCTTCAAGATCGGAAATGAACGTGAGCTCAAGGTCTTTGGGCTCGAGGCCGCCGTTGCGGCCGGTGAACTTGTCCTCGACCCTTATTCGCCGGGCAACATCTGCGAGCAATGGATCGAATCCGGCTGGGTTGCGCATTGCCACGCCCGGACGACGATCCCCAACAATCCGCGGAACGTCCTGGCACAACACGCTTCGCTCGAGTCCCTGCCCTCCTCGCTGCATCCGCGTGAGGTTGTCGGGCGCGGCGTCCAGTACCCGTTCCTCGAGCCCCTCCCCGGCGAGTGGCATTCACCCTGGAACGCGGCGGCGCTCGAGCCTTGGAAAGAAGTCGTCCGGCAGCTCGCGAAGTACCACGATTCTTCGCCCACTAGCCCGCTGCAGCTGATCTCGACGGAGTTCATTCCGTTTACCGACTATGGCCAGGGCGCCAGCTACTCGCTGTTCGACCATTCGGTCGCCTGCGCAAGCTGGATCCGTAGCACTATCGCGGACACCGCCGCGCTGCGCGTCGCTTAGCCCGGCATCGCCCCAGAGGATTCGAGAACCCGTGTCCGATGCCAGTTCATTCCGCAGCGCCGTACCGATCAGGTCAGGGGCGGGGGCCCGTTCCGCGGGCGCCCGAAAAACCACGTGCAACGAGGAACGTGCCGATGGCCGCTAGTCGAACGATCGTGGTGACCGGTACGCGAGGTAACCTCGGCGGCAAGCTCGTCGCGGCGCTCAAGGGCCGCTACTCGCTGCGCTGCCTGGATCTGCAAGGCGGCGAGGGCGTAGTTGCCGCCGATCTCGCCAACTACGGCGGGGAATGGGCACGCGAGTTCGACGGCGCAGATACCGTACTTCACTTCGCTGCCGAACCGTTGCCGACGTCGACGTGGGCCCGCGTCCATCGCGGCAATATCGTCGCGACCGGTAACGTCCTGCGGGCCGCACGCGAATTCGCTGTCCGGCGGGTCATTTTCGCCAGCACCAACCAGATCATGGCCGGCTACCGCTTCGCGGACGTGCTCGTAACGACGACGATGCCGCCGACGCCGCTAAATCCCTACGCCGTGAGCAAGCTCTATTGCGAGGAAGCAGGCCGGTCATTCGCCGCCGAGACCGGTATCTCCTTCATCGCCCTTCGCATCGGCAACATCCTACCCGGCGAGAACGTCCCTCACGCGGGCATGGGCATCGGTATGTGGGGCCAGCAGATGTGGCTCTCGAACCGCGATTTCATCGACGGGGCCCAGGCGGCCATCGATGTACCGGACGTTTCGTTCGCGGTCCTCAACCTCGTCTCCAATAACCCCGGAATGCGCTGGGATCTGTCACAGACTCAGCAGCTGCTGGGATTCACGCCGAGGGACGGCCATGCGGCTGTCGCCTCGCCCGCCGTCATTGCCGAGGACGCTGCCGCGCGCCTCGCGCGTCTGGTACCTGGGCAATGGCTCGACCAGAGTTTCCAACCGCTACGGGGCTGAGGTCACGTTGAAGCCCAAGACCGAAAGCGCCTGTTCGATCGCCTGCGCGCCGGCGGGTGCCCGCCGCGCTTGTTCGCCAGCCTCACCCATTGACCCTGCGACCTCACGTCGCCAGCAATTGGAGTTAAGAAGTCCATGCGTATCGCCATAGGGTCCCTGTTCCAGGAGACCAATACCTTCTCCCCGCGGCCTACTACGCTCGAGTCGTTCGAGGCGGTCTATCTGTGGCGCGGCGATGACGTGTTCTCGAAGCTCCGCAAGGCGCGCATCGAGATCCCCGGAATCCTGTCGGTGCTGGAGCCCAAAGGCATCGAAGCGATTCCTCTGATCGCCACGAGCGCGCTCGCGAGCGGTATCGTGACCCGGCAGACCTTCGAGTTGCTGATGACCGACATGGAGGCCCGACTCAAGCGGGCCGGCAAGGTCGACGCACTGCTCCTGCCGCTGCACGGCGCCATGGCCATCGAGGACGAGGACGACGCCGAGAGTGAGATCATTGAGCGGATGGCCAAGCTCGTTCCGAAGGGTACGCCGATCGGCGTTTCGTTCGACCTGCACGGTCTCGTTACCCCGCGAATGCTGCAGCCGAACGTCTTCATCATCGGTTATCGCGAATACCCACACATCGACATGTTCGAGACCGGCGTGCGGCTTGCCGAGACGATGCTCGAGGTGCTCGCCGGCAAGATCAAGCCGCGAATGGCGGTCGCCAAGCTCCCGTTGATCGTCAGTCCATCGAAGGCCCGGACGGTCGAGGACCCGCTCAAGAGCATCGTGGCCACCGTACGCAAGATGGAAGCCGACGGCGAGATCCTCCACGGCTCGCTTTTCCCGGTCCAGCCGTGGCTCGATCTCCCCGACCTCGGATTCGGCGTACTCGTGTGCACGAACAACGACGCCGCCGGCGCGCAGCGCGCCGCCGACAAGATTGCCGACATGGTCTGGGCGCGGCGCAACGAATTCGATCCGGACCTCATCGATCTCAAGACCGCGATCGACGTCGGACTGCGCGAGGATGGCGTGACGGTCGTTGCGGATTCCGGGGACGCCCCGAGCGGCGGCTCCGCGGCCGACAACACCAGCGTCCTGAAGGCCCTGCTCGATGCGGGCGCCGATCGGTCGGACCGGAAGTCCTACCTGACAATGTGCGATGCCGATGCGGCGAAGGTGTGCGCGAAAGCCGGCGTAGGTTCGACACTCACGCTCGACGTCGGGCACAAGGTGTCGCGCAACGACGGAACACCACTGCGAATCCAGTGTCGGGTGCATTCGATCAGTGACGGGACCTTCACGATGATGGATGCCGGCTCCAAAGGCATCACGGTCGAGCTTGGCCTGACCGTCGTAGTGTCGATCGGCAGCATCCGCATGGTCATCCGCTCCAATCCATCTTTCGAGTGGGACACCGGGATCTATACGGCGTTCGGACTCAGGCTCGACGAGGCATCGCTCATCTTTGTGAAGTCGCCGTCGCACTTCAAGGTGTCGTACGAGCCGCACGCGACCCGCATCCTGCTCGCGGACACGCCCGGGCCGACCTGCCCAAACATGCGCCGCCTGGTCCTGCGTCGTGTGAAGCGGCCGGTCTTCCCGCTCGACGACGTGCAGCGGGTGGCCGCGCAATGAACACTCTGAGCAGTCCCAAATCGTTTGCCAGACAGGCTTCACATCGCCGCGTCGGCCGTGTGGAGTACGTCGTATGAAGCTGCTTCGTTGGGGCGAGCGCGGCTCGGAAAAGCCGGGCGTACTCGACGCGGACGGCCGCATTCGGGATCTGTCATGGATCGTCGATGACATCGATGGCTCAACGCTCGGACGGCTCGACAAGATCACTGGCCTCGAGCGCCTGCCCATCGTCTCGGGCTCGCCGCGCATCGGCGCTTGCGTGGCTTCAGTCGGCAAGATGATCTGCGTCGGTCTCAACTACGCCGATCATGCCGCGGAAGCGGGACTCGCGGTACCAGCCGAGCCCATCATCTTCTTCAAGGCGACCTCGTCCATCTGCGGTCCGGACGACGACCTGGTGCTACCCAAGGGCTCGAGCAAGGTCGACTGGGAAGTGGAGCTGGGCGTCGTCGTCGGGCGCCACCTTTCCTGTGCCGACGAGTCAGAAGCACGCCGCGGGATCGGTGGCTACTGCGTGATCAACGACATCTCCGAGCGCGGCTGGCAACTGGAGCGCGGCGGCCAATGGGTGAAGGGTAAGTCGGCCGATGGTTTCGGTCCGATAGGCCCCTGGCTCGTCACGGCCGATAGCGTGAAGGATGATGCGGCGCTCGGCCTCTGGCTCGAGGTCGATGGTCACCGCTACCAGAATAGCTCCACCGCGCAGATGGTGTTCAAGCCCGCGTACCTGGTGAGCTATCTGAGCCAGTTCATGTCGCTGCAGCCGGGCGATGTCATCTCGACCGGAACGCCGCCGGGCGTGGGCCTCGGCCTCAAACCGCCGGTCTACCTGCGGGCTGGCCAAATCGTCCGGCTCGGAATCGACGGGCTTGGGGTGCAAACCCAGCGGGTCGTGGCGCAAGGTTAAGAAAGGATCGGATGGATGCGGTCCGGGGCGTCAGTGCCCCTGACCGCTCAGTCACGCCTCGCGGTCAACGAAAACCACGTTATTCCACCGCTCGGGGATATGGATGTTGTCATTGCCCATGACACTCCATGTCCAGCCCTTAGCCGTTCGCGTTGCACGGTCGTGGTGGCAGCGGTAGGCCGTCATCCGGAAGGAATCGCCGGACTTA
>CAYNCY010000212.1:0-6529 GCA_964395195.1 uncultured Steroidobacteraceae bacterium | reverse complement strand
GCCGGCGAGGTAGGCGATCACCGGCGCGCCGAGCCCGCCCGCGCCGACGACGAGCACGCGCGCCTTTCGCAGGCGCGCCTGCCCGGCCGCGCCGACCTCGGCGAGCACCGTCTGGCGCGAGTAGTCGACCGCGGGAGCCACGGCGGCGTGGGCGTGGTCGTGGTCGGCGTTCGCCTCCCCGGGCGCCGCGCAGCGCTCGCAGTTGACCCAGCCGGAGTCGCCGTCGGTGTAGTGCTCTTTCTTCCAGATCGGGACGCGGTGCTTGACCTCGTCGATGATGTAGCGGCACGCGGCGAAGGCCTCCGCGCGGTGCGGGCTGCTGACGCCGACCCAGACGGCGAGCTCCCCGAGCGCGAGTGCCCCGACGCGGTGCACGCACCGCGCACGACGCACGCCAAAGCGCGCGATCGCCTCCGCGACGATGCGCTCGCCCTCGCGGACCGCGAGCTCGGCGTAGGCTTCGTACTCGAGGCGCGCAACCGAGCGGCCATCGTTGTGGTCGCGCACCCAGCCCTCGAAGCTCGCGAAGCCGCCGCAGGCAGGATCCTCGAGCGGCTCGCGCAGTGCCGCGATGTCGAGCGCACGCTCGCTGAACTCGAACGCGCCCATCTCAGCCGCCCGCGACGGGCGGAATGAAAACCACCCGTGCGCCGTCGCGAAGTGCCGCATCCCACTCGGCGAAGTCGCCGTCGATCGCGACCTTGAGCTGCGCGCGGGCCAGCGCGAGGCCGTGGCGCGCGCGCAGCTCCTCGTAGAGCTCGGCGACGTTGGCGGCCGCGGTCGTGACCTTCTCGTGGCTGCGCCCGGCCTGCTCGCGCAGCACCGCGTAGTACTGGATCTCGACGGTGCTCATGCGCCGGCGCCTCCCGCGCGTGCGCGCGCGGCCGCAAGGTCGGCGGGCGTGTTCACGTTCGCAAGCGCATCGGCGTGCTCGAGCCCGATGAGGTGCGCCGCGTGCGTCAGCAGGAACTTCCGCGGGCAGTTGCGTCCGCCGGCGAGGTAGTTCTTCAGCGGCTCGAGGCTGGCCGGCTCCCAGATCGCGCAGAGCGGTTCCGGGAGACCGTCGGTCGAGCTGCGGTAGGCGGTTGCGATCGCGGCCGGGTCGCGCAGCGCGAGGAGCCGCAGCAGCGTCGCCGCATCGAGCAGCGGCAGGTCGACTGCCACCACGAGCCAGGCGTGGACCGGGCGCGTCTCGAGGGCGGCGAGGATGCCGGCCGCGGGGCCGACGTCGGTGAGCCGGTCGACGATCTGCGGCCAGCGCGCGCGCTCCGACTCCGCGCGCTGGTCGGGGCGAACCGAGACGAAGGTCGAGGGCGCGTGCGCGCGGACGAGGCGCACGGCGCGCGCGAGCTGCGTCTCGCCGCCGAAGTCGAGCGTGGCCTTGTCGCGCTGCATGCGCGTGCTCTGCCCGCCCGCGAGCACGAGCCCGGCGAGCGGCGCCTCAGCGTGCATTCGATTCACCGACGTCGCGCCGGCCGCCGGTCTTGCCGACGAGGCGCGTCTCGGCGATGACGATGTCGTGCGAGAGTGCCTTGCACATGTCGTAGATCGTGAGCGCGGCGACGCTCGCGCCGGTCAGCGCCTCCATCTCGACGCCGGTGCGATGGTGGACCGCGACCTCGCAGCGGATCACGAGCTCGTCCCCGGCCGGCGTCACGGTGATTCGGCACTTCTCGAGGCCGAGCGGGTGGCAAAAGGGGATGAGGTCGTGGGTCCGTTTCGCCGCCATGGTGCCCGCGACGATCGCGGTGTGGAACACGGGGCCCTTCGACGTCGCGAAGCCCGCGTCGCGAAGCGCGGTTGCGACCGCCGCGGGCAGGCGCACGCGCGACTCCGCGAGCGCGCTCCTCGCGGTGACTTCCTTGGCGCCGACATCGACCATCGTCGGGTCGCCGTTCGTGCCGACGTGCGTGAACGTGCTCATTAGCCCCCGATGTAGTACATCTCGATCCGGTGGTCGTCGCCGGCCGCTGGCGTGCTAGCGCGGATCTCGCTGTAGCGATCGCTTCGCGCGAGCCAGGCCTGCTCGATGAGCGCCTTCAGCGTCGCATCGTCCGCACCTGCCCGCAGCGGCGTCCTCAAGTCGAGGCCTCGGGTCGCGAACAGGCATGTATAGAGTACGCCCTCCGAAGACAGCCGTGCCCGGGTGCACGCGCCGCAGAAGGGCTGCGTCACCGAGGAGATGAAGCCGATCTCGCCCGCGCCGTCGGCGAAGGCGTAGCGCTCGGCGACCTCGCCCCGGTAGCCGGCGGCGACCGCAACGAGCGGCCAGCGCGCGTGCACGAGCGCGTGCAGTTCCGCCGATGGCATGACGCGCCCGCGCTGCCAGTGGTTGCGCGTGCCGACGTCCATGTACTCGATGAAGCGCACGACGACGGGTGAGCCACGGAAGCGCTCGATGAGGTCGAGCGCCGTGTGGTCGTTGACGCCGCGCTCGACGACGCAATTGACCTTGACGGGCGCGAGGCCGGCGGCGAGCGCGGCATCGATCCCGGCGAGAATCTCGGCAGGTGCGCCGAAGCCACCCGACATCGTCTGGAACACCGCCGGATCGAGCGAGTCGAGGCTCACCGTCACGCGACCAAGCCCCTGGGCCTTGAGCTCGCTCGCGTGGCGCGCGAGCAGGACGCCGTTGGTCGTCAGCGCAACGTCCTCGACGTCCGGGAGCGCCGCGAGATCGCCGACGAGCTCCGGGAGTCCCGCCCGCAGCAGGGGTTCGCCGCCGGTGAGGCGGAGCTTCCTGACGCCGAGCCCGACGAAGAGCCCTGCGAGTCGCGTGATCTCGGGGAACGAGAGCCGCTCGGCGCTGCCAAGGAACCGGTAGCCCTCGCCGAAGGTCTCCTTCGGCATGCAGTAGGGGCAACGGAAGTTGCACCGGTCCATGACCGATATGCGCAGGTCATGCATCGCGCGACCGAGTCGGTCGAGCGGAGCGTTCGAAGCGTGCAGGGCAACCACGGGCGGCATGACTACCAAGTGTAGAGCGGCGCGAGGTTCCCAGGTTCCCAACGGCGCCCGGGCGCCAGTTCCACGAACCCCGTGGTGCCCGCGAGCGCCGAGAAATCACCCGATCCATGCGTCGGGTGGGGGGTGAGCAGGCCATCGGCGCGCCGGTCGACCGGCAGGAATGCCGTCAATCCGTGCTTCCACGCCCACGCCACGGAAAGCGGGGCGAGTGCCGGGGGGGTTGGCATCGCGCCCGCGAGCCGTTCGAGTGCGGGCAGGACATAACGCACGAGGCAGACGAGCGTCGAGACCGGGTTCCCGGGCAGCGCGAACACCGCGCGACCGTCGGCACGCGTGCCGAACCAGAGCGGCCGGCCGGGCCGCTGCGCGATGTTGTGAATGGCCCTGTCGACCCCGAGCTCCGCGAGCGCCGCCGGCACGTAGTCGAAGCGTCCCGCCGACACGCCGCCGCTCAGGACCAGCACGTCGTGGCTCGCGAGGTGCTCCTCGAGAACCGCACGGATCGCCCTCGGGTCGTCGCCGACGTGCGCGTCCGCGAGTTCGGTGTAGCCGCGGCCACGGAGTGTCGCAGCCACGCCATAGGCATTCGAGCGTCGCACCTGCCAGGCGGCGGGCCGGCTGCCGGGCGGCACGAGCTCATCGCCCGTCGAGATCACCGCGATGCGGGGCTCGCGGTTGACGAGCAGGAGCGTCGAGCCGACCGATGCGGCGATCGCAAGCTCGGGACCGCGCAGCCGAGCGCCCGGCGCGAGGAGTTGCTTGCCAGCCGGCGCGTCGCTCGCACGGCGGTGCACGTTGTCGTAGCGCGAAGGGCTCGCCCGTGGGCCGAGCACCGCGCGACCGTTCTCGACGGTGATGTCCTCGACCGGAACCACGGTGTCGGTCCCGGGTGGCAGGACCGCGCCCGTCATGACCTCGATGCATCCATCGGGTGCGGCGAGCGCGCGTGGCGGCGCACCGGCTCCCAGCACTCCCTCGATCGGGAACGTCCGCACGCCGCCCTCGAGCGCGGCGTGCGCGAAGGCGATGCCGTCCATCGCCACGCGGTCGAAGGGTGGCTGGTCGAGGTCGGCGACGACCGCCTCGCGCAGCACCCGTCCGGTCGCGCGCTCAAGCGCGCACGGCTCGGCGGGCAGGAGTCCGAGCCGTGCCGCGATGACGCCGTCCGCCTCGGCCGGGGTCATCACGGCCGGCATGTCTTACTTCGAGGCGGCCTGCTTCGCCTGGTAGGCGGTCAGGATGTCGTGCCAGCGGTCGCGCAGCGCCTCTTCGTCGGCGACGCCGGCGTTGTGCTTCTGCACACGGATCTTCTCGCGCGCTTCCTGTTCCTTCTTCTGCTCGTCGGTGAGCTTGCCGGCGGCCGGCGGGCTCTCGTCATCGACGCACTTCAGATACACGTCCATGTCCGCCATGAACTGCTTGACGTCCTTCTGTCCGGCCAGCATGTCTTCCTTGGCGGCCGTGGCACCGTCCGGCAGGCTGGCCGGGGCCTTCGGATAGGTGCACGCGCCATAGCTCGCCGGCGCGGCAGCGAGCGCGCCGAGGGCGAGCAGCAACGCATAGACTCTCGGGATGCGGATCATGGAGAACCTCGCTCTAGGGCCGACATGGCCTACCTTTCCCGCCCAGTCTAATGGCTTCGACGCCACCGGGCGATCTGCGATGCGGAATTCGTGATTACCCCCGGGGTACACGCGTCCCCGCGCGGCCGGTAGGATCGAGCTGCACCGTGATCGCCATCCTCGAAGCCAAACGCGCCGGTCTCCTGACTCCCGGCAACCTGCTCGGCAACCTCATCGCCGGCACGGTCGTCGGCGTCGTCGCCCTGCCGCTCGCGATGGCCTTCGCGATCGCCTCGGGCGCGCGGCCGGAGCAGGGCCTCTACACGGCCATCGTCGCCGGCCTCGCAACGGCCCTGTTCGGCGGCACGCGCGTGCAGATCTCGGGACCGACCGGGGCCTTCGTTGCGGTGCTCGCGGTGATCACGGCCGAGCACGGGATCGCGGGCCTGCAGATCGCGACCTTCATGGCGGGCCTCATCCTGGTTGCGATGGGCGCGGGGCGCCTCGGCGCCGTCATCAAGTACATCCCGGACCCGGTCGTGGTGGGCTTTACCTCCGGCATCGCCGTCATCATCTTCGTCGGCCAATGGCGGGACTTCCTCGGCCTGCACCCGGCGGCCTCGGGCCCGCAGTTTCACGCGCGCCTCGCGGCGCTGGTGCTTGCACTCCCCGGCGCGCACCCGGCGACCGCGGCACTCGGTCTCCTCGCGCTCGCGACCCTCGTTGTCGGCGCCCGGTACCTGCGGCGCGTGCCGGCGCCGCTCGTCGCGATGCTGCTAGCGACGCTTCTCCAGTGGTTCTTCAACTTCGACGGCGTCGCCACCATCGGCAGTGCTTTCGGCGGGATCCCGCGCGCATGGCCGACCATCGGCCTGCCCGCGCTCGACTTTGGTACCGTCGTCGCACTGATCGGCCCCGCGTTCACGATTGCGCTCCTCGGCGCCATCGAGTCGCTCCTGTCGGCGACCGTGGCCGATGGCATGGCGAACACGCACCACGATTCCAACCAGGAGCTGATCGGGCAGGGCATCGCGAACCTCGCCGCGCCGCTGCTCGGCGGCTTCGCGGCCACGGGCGCGATTGCGCGCACCGCGACCAACATCCGCAACGGCGCCACCAGCCCGGTCGCTGGCATCGTGCACTCGCTTTTCCTGTTCCTCGTCGTGGCGCTCCTCGCGCCGCTCGCGGCGCACATCCCGCTCGCCGCGCTCGCGGCAATCCTCTTCCACGTCGCCTGGAACATGAGCGACCTCAGGCGCTTCACGAAGATCCTCCGCACCGCGCCACGCCCCGATGTCGCGGTCCTTTTGATCACCTTCGTGCTGACCGTGCTCACCGACCTCGTAGTCGCGGTCAACGTCGGGGTCGTGCTGGCGAGCCTCCTTTTCATGCGTCGCATGGCGCAGTCGGTGACGATCGACATCGAACACGGCAGCAGCGTCGTGATCGACGCCGATGCCGCCGGCGCGCTCGCCGCCGCGGCGCCGCCGAGCGAGGCTGCAGACGCGACGCCCCCCACCACGGTTCGGTTGCCGCGCGACGTCGTCGTCTACCGCATCGACGGACCCTTCTTCTTCGGTGCCGCCGAGAAGCTCGAGAGCACGCTGCGGCGCAGCCAGAACCGGGTACGCACGGTGGTGCTGCGCATGGAGCGCGTGCCGTTCATCGACTCGACCGGACTCATGGCGCTCGATGAGATGGTTGCGGACTTTGCGGCGGGCGGCACGGCGGTCGTGTTCTCGGCGCTGCGCGAGAACGTGCGCGGCAAGCTCGAGCGCGCCGGGATCCTCGCGCGCGCCGGCAGCAACGCCGTCGTCGGCTCGCTCGAGGAGTTCGCGGCGCGACCGCGGGACAGCGCGCCCTGAGCACGCTTGGCGTCAGCCTCCACGCCGTCGAGCTTGAGCTCGGCGGCCGGCGCGTGCTCGGCCCCATCGACCTCGACCTCGCGCCCGGCGGGCACGCGCTCCTGCTCGGCGCCAACGGTGCCGGCAAGACGCAGC
>CAYNCY010000211.1:2761-6540 GCA_964395195.1 uncultured Steroidobacteraceae bacterium | reverse complement strand
TACCGAAGGGCGACGGCACTGCTCAGATTTCCCGGCCACACGTACGTCACGCTGGCATTGCCAGTCGACTTCGGTCGGCGCGGAAGTTCCAGCCCGAACGTCGAGGAGCCGGGTGAGCGATCCTCGCTGTCGGTGTAGCTGTAGTTCGCGGCGAGCGTGAGATCGTTAACCGGCGTGTACGAGGCGCCGAGTTCGACACCGTGCGCGGAGGCGCGGGCGATGTTCGCGTAGTAGCCAAACGGCTCCGTCGCGCACAACGGTCCCGGCGTGAAGCAGTCGAAAAAGCCGATCAGGTTGCGCGTGTCGCGACTGAAGTACGTCGCCGACGCGATCAGCCGGCCGCCCAGCGCGCGCTGCTCGATTCCGGCGTCCCAGCTGGTCGCTTCCTCCGGCTGGAGCGTCGTGTTGCCGTAGGCGCTGAAGAGCTGGTAGAGCGCCGGCGCCTTGAACCCCTGGCCAACGCTCGCGCGGACGATCGTCGTCCCGTCGTTGAGTGCCCACGCAACGGCGCCCTGGCCCGCGGTGTGCCCGCCGAACACGTCGTGCTTGTCATAGCGGACGCCCGCGGAGAGCGTGAGGCCTCGCGCGACCTCGTCCTGCACATGGAGGTACGCGCTGTCGATGCTGGCGTGATTCTCGAGCGGCGCCGGCACGAAATCGAAGGCCGGCGTATCGGTGTCAATGGTGGTCCGTTCGTGCTGCAAGCCGAACTCGACCTGGAGCGCGTCGGTCGGCTTTGCGGTCAGCTGGTATTCCACGCGCTTGTTCTTGCCGATACCGTAGAACGTCTCCGTGACCGGGCCCGCGTTCGGATCGAAGAGTCTGCGGTCGCTTTCCGTGTTCTGGAACGCGATGCGGTTGACCAGCCGCCCGTCGTAGCCGTTGAAGTTGAGCCCGGCGTACTCGGTGTACTGGCTCGTCTCGCTGTATTCGCTGTCGTCTCCAAACGCGTACGTTGGCGGCTGGAAGCCGTCGAGGTCGCTGCGGTTGTGGGTGTAGTAGCCCCTGAGATCGAGCTCCACGCCCGGCGTGAATGCGTAGTTCAGCCGGCCGGAGAAGCCGCCGATCTTGGCACCGTCGAGTTCCTTGCCACCGAAGGTCTTGTCGAATGCGGAGATCCCGTCGGTGCGCAGGTAGTTGCCGGCGAGTCGCCAGATCAGCCCGTCGCTCTTCCCGCCGAGATTGCCGGTCACGTATCCCGTGTCGCGCGAACCGCCTTCCACGGCGAGGCCGCCGCCGAAAGGGCCGGTCGGCTCGGCCGTCGTGATGCTGACGACACCGCCAATCGCCTGGCTGCCGTACAACGTCGACTCCGCCCCGCGCAGGATCTCGATCCGGGCGACGTTCGCGGTCAGGAGATTCGCGAAGTCGAAGCCGCCGGAAGGCGCGGAGGGGTCGTTGAGCAGCACGCCGTCGATCAGCACGACCGTCTGCTGGCTGTCCGCCCCACGAATGAAAACGGATGTCTGCGCACCGACGCCGCCGTTTCGGACGACAGTGACGCCCGGCGTCGTCGCGAGGAGGTCCGACACGACGACCGCCTGGCTCGCCTTGATGTCGGCGTCGGCGAGGACCGTCACCGAGTTGCCGACCCTGGACGCCGGCTCCGGCGCGCGGTTGGCGACGACGATCACATCCTCGAGCGATCCCTGCGATTGCGGGGCGCTCGGTGTCTGCGCGGCTGCTGGCTGCGAAAATGCATACATCGCGGTCGCGGCGGCGACGGCGAAAATCCGGTTGCTCACGATACTCTCCCGAAAATGACGACGATCCAGTGATCGCGCGGTCGGCGAGCTCGCAGCGGTTCCCGTCCCACGGGAACGACGATGCGGGCCCGCCTACGCACGCGGCCCAACACTCCGTCGCCTCTCGGGTATTCCCGCTCGCACAGCGCGCCCCGGCTGTTTGATGGACGACCACGGCGAGCAGGTCTCCTGGCTTGCGGCTGGGTCCCCTTGCATCACCTTCCCGGATCCGACTGATCCAGTGGTCTTCGATGCTGGGCACACCGCTTACAGTTGCGGGGGCAGCCCGGGTCTTGAACCCGAGTTCCCTTTGAATCCCCGTGAGGGGAACTTGCCGTGATTCGTTACGTTGCCTCAAAACCGGCAGCCGGTCAACGGCCGCCCGGGAGGCGTTCGAGCCTCGCGTCGCATGCTGGCAACGCGAGGTCGCGAATGCGCGTGCAGAGTCGCACGCGTGATCGTCAGCCCATGTCGATGTCGATGAACCGCAGGAACTCGGCGCGTGTGCGGGCGTCCTCGCGAAAGGCGCCGAGCATCTTGCTCGTGACCATCGAGACCCGCGCCTTGTGCACGCCGCGGGTCGTCATGCACTGGTGCACGCCTTCGATCACGACGCCGACGCCGCGCGGCTTCAGCACGTCACTGATGCAACGGGCGATTTCGGCGGTGAGCTTTTCCTGTACCTGGAAACGGCGGCTGTAGCCATCGACGACCCGCGCGAGCTTGCTGATGCCGACGATCTTGTTCGTCGGCAGGTAGCCCACGTGCGCACGGCCGATGATCGGCGCCATGTGATGCTCGCAATGCGACTCGAACTCGATGTTCCTGAGGACGATCAGCTCGTCGTAGCCCGCAACCTCCTCGAACGTGCGCTTGAGGTACGCGTGCGGGTCGATGGCGTAGCCGGAGAACCAGTCGCCGTAGGCATCGACGACGCGTTTCGGGGTGTCGCGGAGTCCTTCGCGCTGCGGATCCTCGCCCGCCCAACGCAGCAAGGTGCGCACGGCGTCCTCGGCGGAGCGGCGCGAGACGCGCGCGGGCCGCCGGCTGGAAGGTTTTGCCACAGAAGCCTCCGATCGAGATGACGCCGACGCGGGGTGTCGGGCGTGGAGGGCAGACGATGACGGCCACCGCCGGCAACGTCAACCCGAGCTGTCGGGTGGAAACGGCTGAACGAGAGCGCCGGTCCCGCGACGATCCCGCGGTGCGCTGTCGCCACTCGGCGGGGGCTTTTCCAACGTTTTCCACCTCTTAGCGGCGATGAGCGCCCGTCCCGACGTCACCGGGGACGCCGGCCTGGCGCCGGCAACGGCCTTGCACCCACCCCGGTTCTCATCGACGATACCGAGCCGTGAGCCAGCACCCTCCGTCGACGCTCGAGTCAGCACGGCGACACCTGTTCGTCGCTCTCGCGGCGCTCTTCATCGGGTGCGGCGGCGCATTGGCCGACGCACCGCGTGGCATTACCGTCTATGCGGCAGCCTCCCTGACGGATTCCGTCCGGCAACTCGGCGGGGACTTCACCCGCGAAACCGGTACGCCCGTGAAGTTTTCCTTCGCGGCGAGCTCCGCCCTCGCGCGACAGATCGAAGCAGGCGCGCCGGCCGACGCATTTCTCTCCGCCGACACCGACTGGATGGACTACCTCGCCGAGCGCAACCTCGTGCAGACGGCGACCCGCCGCAACATCCTGGGCAATCGCCTCGTTCTGATCGCACCCGCCGAGAGCAAGCTCGCTCTCAAGATAGAGCCGCACTTTGCAATTCGCGCCGCGCTCGGCGCCGAACGACTCGCGACCGGCGATCCGGGCTCGGTGCCGGTCGGCCGCTACGCGCACGACGCACTCGTCTCGCTCGGAGTGTGGGAGCAGGTCGCCGACCGGCTCGTCCGCGCCGAGAACGTTCGCAGCGCACTGATGTTCGTCGCGCGCGGCGAGGTGCCGCTCGGCATCGTCTACGAGACCGACGCGAAGCTCGATCCGAGGGTCAGGATCATCGACGCCTTCCCGGCGTCCTCCCATGCCCCGATCGTGTA
>CAYNCY010000211.1:0-2661 GCA_964395195.1 uncultured Steroidobacteraceae bacterium | reverse complement strand
GGCTACTGGCTCATCCTCTGGGATACGGTCGCGGCGATCGGTTGTGCGTGGCTGCTCCTCGGCACGAAACTGTCCGCGCGCATTCGCGACTGGGCCGAGCGCACCACGCGATTGAAGTGGCTGCAGACCGGGATCTATGCGATCGCCTACACGACCCTCGCGACGCTGATCCTGCTGCCGTGGTCCGCGTACGAGGGCTACTTTCGCGAGCATCAGTACGGCATGTCCAACCAGGACATCGGTGCGTGGCTCGGCGATACCGGCAAGGGGCTCGTGCTGACGCTGATATTCGGCACGCTCGCACTCGTCGCCATCTATGCCGTGATCCGCAAGGTCGGCAAGTTGTGGTGGCTCTGGGGCGCAGGCATCTCGCTCGCGTTCTTCATCCTGCAGGCCATCGTCGGTCCGACCTACCTGGAGCCGGTCTTCAACAAGTTCTATCCCCTTGCCGAGAGTCCGCTCAAGCAGGAGATTCTCTCGCTCGCACGGGCAAACGAGGTTCCGGCAACCCAGGTCTACGAATTCGACGCCTCGAAGCAGACGACGAAGATCAGCGCGCACGTCAGCGGGCTTCTTGGCACCGCGCAGATCAGCCTCAACGACAACCTCATCAATCGCGCTTCGCCCGGAGAGGTCAAGGCGGTCCTCGGGCACGAGATGGGGCACTACGTGCTCAATCACGAGTACAAGGGCATCGTGTTCCTGGCCGTGATCGGCGTGATCGGATTCGCACTCGTCGCGAAGCTGTTCGACCGGCTGGCTGCGCGCCATGCGTCCCGCTGGCAGGTGCGCGGCATCGCGGATCCCGCCGGTCTGCCCCTGCTGATCGCGCTTTTTACGGTATACGCGTTCCTGCTGACCCCGATCCTGAACACGATCGGGCGGACGTTGGAAATCGAGGCCGATGCGTTCGGCCTCAATGCGGCCCGGCAGCCCGACGGATTCGCGAGCATCGCGGTGCAGCTCTCCGAGTACCGGAAGATGCAGCCGGGGCCGATCGAAGAGTTCGTCTTCTTCGATCACCCGAGCGGCTGGAACCGGATTCACCGCGCGATGGTCTGGAAGGCGGAAAACATCCGCACCCCCGACATCAGCGCGTACGACGCTGCGCACCATCCGCCGGGCACGACTCCCTAGCTCTCAGCGGCCGGGGCGAATCAGGCCGTTTCGGCGGCGAGCGCGTGGCCGATGCTGACGACCGCCTCGACCAGGATCTCGAGATCGCGGGACTGCGTTCGATGGTTGGGCAGCGCCGCACGCAGGCAGTAGCGGCCGCCGAGCGTCGTGTACGAGGGCGCCGCAATGCCGCTCTCGTGCAGCCGCACCAGGAGTTCCTGGTTGAAGGCATTGCCTGCCGCCAGGTCATCCGTCGGCGGGCGGTAACGAAAACACACGATGTTGAGCACGACCGGAGCGGCAACCTCGAGCTCCGGCCGCGCCGCGACGAGAGCAGCCAGTTCGTGCGCCTGGTCGATGTTCTGGTCGATGAGCCGTCCGAACTTGTCGAGACCGTGCTCCTTGAAGGACATCCAGACTTTGAGCGCGCGAAAGCCGCGTGACAGCTGCGGTCCGAACTCGCTGAACCATAACGGGCCGCTCGCGAGCCCCCGGGCCGCGTGCGCCAGGTATTCCGGAGTCAGCGCGAACGCCGCTCGTTGCGCACCCCGATCGCGAACGAGCGCACAGCCCGCCTCGAATGGCACATGCAGCCATTTGTGAAGGTCGAGCGCGACCGAGTCGGCCCGCTCGATGCCCGCAACGAGACCCCGGCGTCGGGGCGCTAGCGTTACCACCGCTCCGATCGCGCCGTCGACGTGGAACCAGAGGTTCTGGCGTTCGCACACGCCGGCGAGAGCCGCGAGATCGTCGACCGCGCCCGTGTTGATCGTGCCCGCATTGCCGATGACACAGGCCGGCAGCGAGCCAGCGGCGCGGTCGGCGGCGATTTGCTTCTCGAGTGCATTCACGTCGATCTGGAAATCCGCGTTGACGGGGATCTTGCGCAGCGCCCCGCTGCCAAGCCCGAGCATCTCGACGGACTTCTGTATGGAGCTGTGCGCCTCGGCCGACGTATAGAACGCGAGTGGCGCGGGCAAACCACGCACCCCAAGCGCCCGGACATCGACGGCGGTCGCGGTGTTGCGTGCCACCGTGAGGCCCACGAGGTTCGCCATCGATCCGCCACTGACCAGGAGGCCGCCCGCGTCGGGCGGCAACCCGACGATTTCCTTGCACCAGTCGACGACCTGGCTCTCGACGTGATTGGCGACGTGGTTTCCGCCGGCCATGTTCGGGTTGACGATCGCCGCGAGAAAATCGCCGATCGCACCGAGCGGCGTGCCATTACCCATGTACCAGGCCCAGAACCGCGGGTGAACGTTGCCCATCGGGTAGGGCAGCACGAGATCGACGAAGTCCGCGTACGCCTTCTCGGCACCCTCGGGTTCCCGCGGTATGGGCCGACGAAGCTGGGCGAGCACGGCCTCCGGTGTCGGCTGCCAGACGGGACGTTCGCGCACTGACCGGAGCCAGTCGAACGCGTCATCCACCGCGCGGTGCCCGAGGGCCCGCATCGCCTCCCAGTCGGCCGGGTCGAGTGTTTCGGTCGTTTCAGGTCCCGTCATCGTTCTGCCCCTAGCAATTCGTCCCGCGAGGATACGC
>CAYNCY010000210.1:0-6562 GCA_964395195.1 uncultured Steroidobacteraceae bacterium | reverse complement strand
GGAAGGTCTCGGCGAACATCTGCAGCATCTCGACGTCGAGGATGAACTTCTCGTAGGAGGTCGTGAGGCCGCTCTCGAGCCAGCCGGCCGCGTGCAGGATGAAGTTGCAGCCGCCCATCAGCGCACCCCAGAGGCTCATCTGGGACTCGTAGGCGGCCTGCGCGTCGGGCGTATTGGAGGCGGTCGCGTTCGATGAGCGCCACGGCACGCCGATGAAGCGCGCGAGCTGGCCGGCGCCGAAGGAGGACTTCACGTATTCCGGCGTGCCAAACGCCGGTGACCCGGACTTCATGTCGACGTTCGAGGTGAAGCTGCCGTAGATGATGGGCGCGCCCTTGCGGACGATCTGCGCGAGCGTGATGCCGGCGAGCGCCTCGGCGTGCGCGAGCGTGAGCGCGCCCGCAATCGTGACGGGCGCCATCGCGCCGGCGAGCGTGAAGGGCGTGATGATGAGGGGCTGGCCTTCCGCGGCGTAGTCGAGGATGCCGCCTGCCATCGGGATGTCGAGCTGGAGCGGCGAGTTCGTGTTGATGACCGTGCACGTATAGGCGCGCGAGCGGAACTCCTCGCGACTCAGCCCGTACGCGATGCGTATCAGCTCGAAGTTGTCGGCGTTCTGGCCGGGACCGCGCGCATAGATCAGCGGGATCTTGTCGGTCAGCGTCAGCATCGCGCGCGTCGTCTCGAGGTGGCGGATCTCGACCGGCACGTCCTGGGGCTCGACCGAGCCGCCGAGCACCTGCAGCACCTCGAAGCTCTGCGTCAGCTTCATGATGTTGCAGAAGTCCTCGAAGGTGCCCGCGCGGCGTCCGCGCTGCGTGTCCATGATGTTCGGGGGACCCGAGGTCGGCGCGAACACGACGTGGCGGTCGAAGAGCTTCATGCTGCGCGCCGGGTCCTTGGCGTGCAGCGTCAGGTGCTCGGGCGTCGTTTCGACGGCCGCCTCGACGAGGCCGCGGTCGAGACGCACCATCTGCGTCGACTCATCGACCGTCGCGCCGCCTGCCGCGTACACGCGACGCGCCTCGGCGTGCAGCACGCGCATGCCCTGGGTCTCGAGGATCGTGAGCGCCGCGTTGTGGATCGCCTCGACCTGATCGTCCGAGAACACGCGCATCGGCTCGAAGGGGTTGCGCAGATGGCGATACGAAGCCGTGCGGTCGAAGACCGCATGGCTCGCTTCGTTTCCCGCCGGCCGGCGTCGCGTGCGTCGGCCGGCCTGCTCGTCGCGCTCTTTCATCCGGGTATCACTCCAGCGTCGGCCAGCGCCGGGAGGGGCGTGGCGAGCGGCGCCGATGGGCGCCGCGAAAGTCACTCATTCGAGACCGCGAGGCGCATGCGGGCTTCATCGCCCGTCTTGCGCTCCCCGAAGTGCTCGATCAGCCACGAGCGGAAGAGCGCGATGGCGGTATCGCTGAGCGCTTCCGGGTCGGTGATCAGGTAGTAGCCGTAGCCGTCGTCGAGCGTGTCCGGGAACGGCCGCACCAGGCGTCCCGCCTCGATGTCGTCGCGGAAGAGGTTGAGGTCCACGAGCGCCAGGCCCTCGCCACTCAGCGCGTACTGGACCGCGAGGAGCGCGGTGTCGAACACGAGGCCGCGCTCGTAGGGAATCGGCCCGAGATTCGCCTGGCGCACGAACTGGCCCCAGACGTAGTGGCGCGGCAGGTCGGAGATCCGCACGTGGATGAGCTCGTTGTCGCGCATGAAGGTCGTCAGGTCCTTGCCCGCGTGGCGCTCGGCGAGGTCCGGGTGGCAGAGGATGCCGAGGCGCACGGGCCAGAGGAGGTCGCTGACCGAGCCCGTGACGGTGGGCTTCGCGTACACGACCGCGACGTCGACGTCGCTCGGCGGCGGCCCGACACCGTACGGGCTCACGAGATCGATCTCGACCTCGTGGTTGGCGCGGCGAAAATCCCGGAGGATCGGCACCGCGAGGTGCACCGCGAAGGTCGGCGGCATCTGCACGCGCAGCGTCCGCAGCGTCGGCGCGGCCGAGCTCTTGATCTCATCGAGCGAGTACTCGAGCCGGTCGAAGGACTTCGCGACCGCGGGCAGCAGGTGCTGCCCGGCCTTCGTCAGCACGAGCGCGTGCGGGCGGCGCTCGAAGAGCTGCACGCCGATGAGCTTCTCGAGCGAGATCACGTGGCGGGACAGTGCGCTTTGCGAGATGAGGAGCGCGTTCGCCGCGCCCGTGAAACTGCCGTGCTTGGCCACCGCCTCGAATGCCCTCAAGGCATTGAGCGGGAGCCAGCGCCGGTCGATTCGCACCTTGTCCATCCGCCTCTCTCCCCGGCGCGCCGACGGGCGCCCCGGAGGTCATTCTACTTCGCAGGCCCCGCCGCCGCGGCGCAGCATTCGGGCTCGTCAGGGCCGCCAGCGTGGGCCAACGCGCGCGCTTGCGCCAATGCCTTTTTCCGGGCCCCCGATCCAATTTCTCGGCTTCTACGGCCCTTTCTTCTATGAAAACCTGCATCTCCCGGTGAGCTGTCCCGGTGGCACCCCCTCGCAAGGCTTTTGCATGAGCGCACGACCCCGTCCCGAGACCTCAGGCGCCGCCGAGCACCGCATCGCGGCGATCGAGGTGACGCAGCACCGCCTCAAGCTCCCGACGCCGTTCCGGGCGAGCTGGGACACGAAGCCCCGCGTCAGCTTCGATGCAACCATCGTGCGCGTGACCACGGACACCGGTCTCGTCGGCGTCGCCTCCGGCGACCTGATGGTCGGCTTCGCGGGGCACGAGCATCTCTTCATCGGCCAGGACCCGCTCCTGCTCGAGCGGCACTACCGGGTGCTCTCGCACATCGATTTTCACTACGGCCGCTGCTGGCCGCTCGACCTTGCGCTCTGGGACCTCGCCGGCAAGATCACGGGCCAGCCGTGCTGGAAGCTCCTCGGCGGCCTCGCGCGGCGCGTGCGCGCCTACGCCTCGAGCGGGACGCTGCGCGATCCCGGCGAGATGGCCGAGTGCGCCGAGCGCATGCTCGAGCAGGGGTTTGCCGCGCTGAAGCTGCGCTTCCACCGCGGCGACTGGCGCGACGACATCCGCGCGCTCGAGGCCGTGCGCGAGCGCATCGGCAACCGGCTCGAGCTCATGGTCGACTGCAACCAGGGCTGGCGCCTGCCGTGGGACACCGCGGCGCCGTGGACGATGAAGGACGCGCTCACGGTCGCGCGCGAGCTCGAGCGCGTCGGCGTCTACTGGATGGAAGAGCCGTTGCACCGCGCCGATCGCGCCGGCATGAAGGCGCTGCGGCAGGCGACGGACGTGCGCATCGCGGGCGGGGAGATGACGCGCGAGCTGCAGGAGTTTCGCGACCTCATCGTCGAGGGCTGCCTCGACGTGCTGCAGCCGGACGCGGCACTCGTCGGCGGTATCACGGGCTTGCGGCGCGTCGCCGCGATGGCGGGCGAGCACAACATCACCTTCACTCCGCACACCTGGACGAACGGGATGGGCGTTACCGCGAACGCGCACCTGACCGCGGGGCTCTGCGATGCGCCCTTCCTCGAGTTTCCCTACGATCCGCCGGAGTGGAGCCTCGACCGGCGCGACTTCATGATGGCCGCGCCCCTCAACGTGGGCCGCGATGGCTGGATTGACCTCGGCGATGCGCCGGGTCTCGGTTATGCGCTCGACGAGGCAGCGCTCATCCGCACGCGAATCGGCTGACGCGTCGGGGGGGTCTGCCTAGAAGCGCAGCGACAGGCAGCTCAGGCCCCCGTCCATCTTCCGGAACTCCGACATGTCGAGCGGCAGCGGGTCGTAGCCGAGGTCCGCGAGGCGCTCGGCGTAGCGCGGAAAGCCCGCCGCCACGAGCACGCGGTCGTTGACCCGGATCGAGTTCGCGGCGTAGCTCTCCTCCGGATCGACGCTCACCGGCTCGAACTCGCCGATGTCGGCGTCCTCCGGCAGGTCGCCCGAGACCACGAGGCGCCCTTCACCCAGGTACGTGATTCCGGTCTTCAGGTGCAGGAGCGTCTTCGACCTGCGGATGTCGATGAGCGAGGCGCGATAGCCGAGATCGCCGAGGATGCCGGCGAGCTCGAGCGCACCGGCTTCGCTCGTGCGGGCCGACACGCCGATCAGGAAGCGGTCCTCGCACTGGCAGATGTCGCCGCCATCGACGGTCGAGGGCGCGAGGATCCGCAGCACCGTCGGATAGAAGCCATCGAGCGTCCGCTCGATCGATTCCGCCTCGCCGAGGCGGGTCGGTGCGCCGGGTCGGGTGACGATCGCCGCGCGTGCGGTCAGGATCGCGGTGTCCTCGACGAAGGTGCTGTCCGGAAAGCGCTCGTCGGCCGGCAGCACCGTGAGCACGAGACCGCAGCTCTCGAGCGCCTTCGCGTAGGCCGCGTGCTGCGCCAGCGCGAGCGGGAGGTCGGGGCTGCCGCCGCCCGTCACCGTGAGGCCGCTCGCATACGTCGCCGCCGGGCGGCGGAGGATCGCGCGTGAGAACCGCTCGCTCACCTCAGCGACCTTTCCACACGGGCTTGCGCTTCTCGGAGAAGGCGCGCGTGCCCTCGAGGAGGTCCTCGGAGCGGGCGACCGCCTGCACGGCGGCGAGCGAATCGTGCAGCTCGAACGCCGGGTGCTCGGCGACCACCTCGGTGTGCCGCAGGAGTTGCTTCAGCGCCGGGAACAGGAGCGGCGGACCGTCGGCGAGCTGGCGCGCGACCTCGCGCGCCTTGGCGAGCGCGCCGCCCTTCGGGACGACGTAGTTGCAGAGTCCCCAGTGCTTGGCTTCCGCCGCGTCCATCCAGCGCCCGGTCATCAGGAGCTCCACCGCGATGTGGTACGGAATGCGGCGGCGCAGCTTGATGCTGGCCGCGTCCGGCACGACGCCGACGTTGATCTCGGGGAGCGCGAAGCGCGCCTGCTCCTCCATGACGATGAGGTCGCAGCCGAGCACCATCTCGAACCCGCCACCGCAGGCGATGCCATTGACCGCCGCGATAATCGGCTTGTCGAGGTTGCGCGGGTGGTTGAGCCCGCCGAAGCCGCCGACGCCCCAGTCCGAGTCGGTTGCCTCGCCGTTGGCGGCGTTCTTGAGGTCCCAGCCCGGCGAGAAGAACTTCTCGCCCGCGCCCGTCAGGATCGCGACCCTGAGCGTCGAGTCGGCCGAGAACTCGGTCCAGATGCGGTTCAGCCGCCGGCTCATCGCGAGGTCGATCGCGTTGGCCTTCGGCCGGTCGATGGTCACCTCGAAGATGCCGTTGTCGCGGTGCGTGCGTACTCCGTCTTCCATCTCAGCGATCCTCCACCAGGCGAATGAGTGCGTCGACCGCGACGACGCCGCGGTCGCGCGGGCGCACGATGATCGGGTTGACGTCGAGCTCGGCGAGCGTATCAAGGTTGGCGCGAGCGTAGCGCGTCACGGCGAGGATCGCCTCGACGAGTGCCGGCACGTCGCCCGCGGGATTGCCCCGGAATCCCGCCAGCAGCCTCGCCGCCATCAGCCGGACGAGCGCGGCCTCGATCCGGGCGGGCGTGTAGGGCGGCAGGAGGCTCGTGCTGTCGTGCCACAGCTCGGTCATGACGCCGCCGCTCCCAAGCACGAGCACCTGCCCGAACTGGGCATCGACGGTGATGCCGACCAGGATCTCCGCGATGCCGTCGACGACCATCTCCTCGACGAGGAGCGTGTCCGCGAGCGAGGCGAGGCGCGTCGCCGCCGCGCTCGCCTCGGCGACCGAGCGGACGTTGAGCACGACGCCGCCGACTTCCGACTTGTGCGCGAGCGTCGCGCTCGCGGCCTTGATGACGACCGGGAAGCCGATGGCGAGGGCCGCCTCGGCGGCCGCGGCCGGGGCGACGAGGCGCGAGCGCGGAACGGGCAGGCCGAAGGAAGCGAGGGCCGCCTTGCCCTCGTCCTCGGAGAGCGTCCGGACGGCGCCCGCGTCGGCGCTTCGCCGCGGTCGCGCGAGCTCGAGGCCGCCTTCCGGAGTGAGGCCGACGGTCGCCGCGAGGTCGAGCGCCTCGAGTGCCTCCCGCTGGCCCTGGAACGGCACCACGCCCCCCGCGAGGCACCGCTCGCGCACGCTCTCGTTCAGGGTCTCCGGGAGCGAGGCCAGCATCGCTGCCCGGGTCTTGCTCCCCTGCGAGGCGCGAATGAACTCGTCGATCGGCATGTCGTAGGCGGACGTGTCCGCGCGGTGTGCCGGCGGGCAGTCGAGCATGAACGCGATCGCGTCGTAGTCGGCGCGAAAGAGCGTCGTGAAGAGCTCGCGGAGCTTCGGCTGGTCGAACCAGATGTAGGTGTGCATGTCGAACGGGTTCGCGACCGTGACGCGCGGGCCGACGACGGCCTCGACCGCCGCGCGTGTCGCGGTCTCGACCGGCGGGAACTCGATGGCGAGGTCCCGGGAGACGTCCGAGGTCATCGCCATGTCGCCGCCCGAGGCGCCGACCACCATCAGGCGCCGGCCGCGAAGCGGACCGCCCGTGTGGAAAACCTTGAGCGTCTCGACCAGCGTCGAGAGCGTCTCGCAGCGCGCGACCCCGGCGTCGCGGCAGTACGCATCGAACACGCTGTCGGCGCCGGTGAGCGCACCGGTGTGCGTC
>CAYNCY010000209.1:0-6569 GCA_964395195.1 uncultured Steroidobacteraceae bacterium | reverse complement strand
TTGACCTCTCGTCGCGGAGCCACGACTCTACCGGTGACTACGACGGCAGCTTCGCGAATGGCCTACTCGCTTCTGAGCCTATGGATAGTGAAGCCTGGGCGTCAGCGTCGTTGATTTCGTTTGTGAACGAACTGGAAAAGACGGTGCGTCAGTCTCTCGCCCCTGAGATGCGACGCTAGACATCGAATATTCGGTACGCCTCAGCGAATGCCGTAAACGGTTCGGCACTGGGAACGAACTCGTGAGCCACGTAGCCCGCGAATCCCGTGTCCGCGATTGCACTCGCCACCGCCCGATAGTTGAGTTCCTGCGATCCGCCAATCTCGTGCCGCCCAGGAACCCCGCCCGTGTGGAAGTGCGCGATCCACGGGATCGCGTCCCGGATCGTGTGGATCACATCGCCCTCCATGATCTGCATGTGATAGATGTCATAGAGCAGCTTCACGCGTACCGAGCCGACTGCCTGCACGACGTCGACACCGAATGCCGTGTGGTCCCCCTCGTACCCTGAGTGGTTGACCTTGCTGTTGAGGAGCTCGACGCAGATCGTCACGCCGTGCCGCTCGGCAATCGGCGCTACGCGGGAGAGCCCCGCCACGCAAGCAGCCTTGTCGGCTTCCTCGGTCGTCCCGTGGCGATTGCCGAACATCGCAATCACGTTGGGCACTCCCGCCTGGGCGGCTAGCGGAATGGCCGTCTCCAGCTCCTTGAGGAGCATCGGGTGGTTTGCCGGATCGTTGAAGCCGTTCTGGATGAACATCTCGCGCCTGGCCGCGTAGCCGAGTGAGCAGGGGAGCCCTGCTGCTCGCGCCGGTCCCCATTCGTCGGGATAGAGGAGGTCGATCGCGTCGTAACCGATCGGCTTCAATCGGCGGCACAGCTCCGGGAGCGGAACGTCCTTGGCCGTCCAGCGTGCCAGCGACTGCTTGATTCGTTTGCGGCTCCGCGCGACCGTCGCCAGCTTGAGGTCGCTGAGGTACCGCAAGCTCGCCGCACTACTCGCGAACGGGTCGGACGCCTCGTCGTGCTCCACGATGAAGTGCTCGGTGCCCGCCGCACGCGCGGCCGCGAGCACGTGCGGCCAGTCGATGATGCCGGCGCCGACGTCGCTCATCTTGTAGTCGGGGCCTGTCCCCGAATCCTTCACGTGCACGAGCCTGACGCGCCCCGGCCAGCGGTTGAAGTAGCGAAGCGGGTCGTGCCCCGCGCGGAAGATCCAGTAGAGGTCGAGTTCGATCGCGACGCGATTCGGGTCCGTCGCCTCGAGCAGCACGTCGAACGGAACGCGTCGGTCGAGCGGCGCGAAGTCGGTCGCGTGATTGTGGTAGGCGAACCGGAGGCCGGCCGCCGCCGCCGCCTCGGCCGCCCGATTGAACCGCTCGGCAACGCGCCGGTAGCTGTCGAGCGAGGAGCGCAGCTCATCCGGAATCGAGGGCACCACGACAAAAGCGCACCCGAGCGCCCGCGCATCCGCGAGCGTTGCATCCCAGTTGGAATCCATGGCACCAAACGGCACGTGCATCGCGGGCGTCGTGAGCCCGAGGTGACCGAGGACACGGCGTACGTCAGCGGCTTTCCGGCCCATGAGGCCCGCGAACTCGACCTCACGGTAACCGACCGCCGCGACGCGCCCGAGCGTCCCTTCCAGGTCCGCCTCCATGGCATGACGGACCGTGTAGAGCTGGAGCCCGATCGATTTGATGCGTTCGCCCTCGGTAGGGGCGATCCCCCAGGCCCCCGGCACCGCCACGGCGCCGAGCGCGAGACCCGATCGCGCGATGAACCCCCGGCGGTCGACCATCACAGCTCGCTCCTACGCATCAAAGTTACCGCGTGGTCACAGGCGCGCGCCGTCAGCGCCATGTAGGTAATGCTCGGATTCTGGCAGGCGGAGCTCGCCATGCAGGCGCCATCCGTGACGAAGAGGTTAGGGACGTCCCACGACTGGTTGTAGGCATTCAGAACACCCTCGGTGGCCGTGCGACTCATCCGCGCGCCCCCCATCTCGTGGATGCAGTGGCCGGGCGGGTTGTTCACCGATTGCAGCTCAATGTCGGTGCAGCCCGCGGCGTCCAGCATCTCGGCCGTGCCCGTCACCATGTCCTGCTCCATCGCCTTCTCGTTCTCCCGCCAGCGGATGTCCATGCGGGCGGCCGGTATTCCCCATTTGTCCTTCGTGACCGGATCGACGGTCACGCGGTTGTCGGCATGCGGCAACGTCTCGCCCCAGCCGTGCGCTGTCAGCGTCCAGGGGCCGAGCTCCGAGATCAGCGAGCGCTTGAAGTCGGCACCGTAGCCCGGAGCCGTCGCGCCGCGACGCCAGTCCTTGCGACTCGCACCGCCCTGTACCCCGTAGCCGCGCAGGAACTGGGAGTGCTGGGAACGCACGTTCCTGAACCTCGCGATGTAGATCCCGTTCGGGCGGCGACCGACGGATTTGCGATCGTCGAAGCCGTGAATGGTGCCGCTGGCACCCGAGCCGAAATGGTGGTCCATCGCGTAGCGACCGAGCAGGCCGCTCGAGTTCGCCATCCCTTCCGGGAAGCTCGCGCTCTTCGAGTTGAGCAGCAGGCGGACGGACTCGAAGGCCGATGCACACAGGAACACGACCCGCGCCCGGTACTCGGTCTCCCGCAGCGTGAGCGCGTCGATGACGCGCACGCCCTCAACTCGCCGCCGGGCCGCGTCGTAGACGAGCTCGGCGACCACGCTGTGGGGACGAAGCGTCAGCCGGCCCGTTGCTGCGGCCGCGGGCAGTGTCGACCCCAAGCTACTGAAGTACGAGTGCGTAATGCAGCCGCGCTCGCACGGCCCGCAGTAGTGACAGGCCGCCCGGCCATTGTGGTTCTGCGTGAGGATGGCGACCCGGCCGATCGTCATCACCCGCTCGCCGTTGAACGCTTTCCCGATGCGTTCGCGAGCGGCACGCTCGGGATCCGTCATCGGCATCGGCGGCAGGAACTCGCCATCCGGCAGCTGGGAGAGCCCTTCGGGAGCCCCGGACACGCCGATGAAGCGCTCCACGTGCGAGTACCACGGGGCGATGTCGGCATAGCGGATCGGCCAGTCGTTGCCATGGCCATCCCGTGCGTTGGCCTCGAAGTCGAGGTCGCTCCAGCGATAGACCTGGCGGCCCCAGGTGATCGACCGTCCGCCGACGTGGCGCCCGCGAAACCAGTTGAACGGCGCGTCCGCCGGATGCGTGTAGGGATTCTCGAGGTCGTTGACGAAGAACTTGTGCCCGAGCTCATCGCACGCATAGCAGTCAACCTGGATCGGACGCTCGCGCCTGAGCGGCGTGCGATCGCCCCACGTGCGAAAGGGGACCTCGTACGGCGGCACGTGCTCGACGTAGTCGTGCGCCGGATTGATCGGTCCACCCGCCTCGAGCACCAGCGTCTTGAGCCCGCGCTCGGTCAGTTCCTTCGCCGCCCAGCCGCCGGTGATACCGGAGCCGACAACAATGGCGTCGAACTCGCGCTCTTCCTTCATGTCGCCACCGTGGTTGCGATCGGGACGCTGGGATCGAAGCGACCCGGCACGATGGTCACCTTTAGAATGTCCCTCTGGACCGTCTCGGACGTGAAGTACCCGAAAATGACGAGTTCCTTGAGTAATGCGTAGCCGCGTTCCGCAGACCCCAAGTTTTTCACGCCACAGACGGCATCAAGCCCGGTGATCACCCCGGCCACTGCGCCGGAGGGGAGGGACGCCATCGGGCGACCGGTGGCCGCAACCGCGAGATCATCGATCGCCGCGAGCCCTTCCAGAAAATCGCGCCGCCGGGCCGGCGACAGGTAGTCCGCCACCACCGCATCGATCCAGTTGACGACACCCACGTCCGTTGCGCTCGGCGTGTCCGTGCGCGGCAGGATCACGTCAGCAATCAGGGCGGTCAGGTCTGCCTGCGGGGCCGTCAGCACTCGCGGCGGGGTTCCGCTCGCCGTCGCGGCGACGACCCGCCACGCAGCGGACGCCGCGTCGGGGAGCAGCGCCGCAACGACGCCACCCTGCATCAGGCGCTTAAGGACCTGGCGGCGATCGAGGGTATCGGGCGGTGACACTACTAGTCGTCGCGGCCGGCGGGAGGGGGAGGCGAGATCAATCGCTCTGGCACGAATTCGACTGTCCGAAGCCGGCGCTCGGCTCCGCTATTGGTGGCGAACATCGGTCAGTACCCCCGGCGAGTGTCCATTTGTAGCACGAACTCCGACGCTTCGAGCGTCCGCCATTCCGGCGGATCGCGCAATGCGAAACCCAACCACAATCAATTGCTTAAGCCACGCGACCGCAGCCGATTGCCCCCAATCCGCGCAGCGGATCGAAACTCCGCCCGCAGCGCGGCCGCCGAATCGAGTTAGACTATCTATGCAAGTCTCTCGCGCCCTGTTGCCAGAGACCCGTGCTGCAAACACGTCCAGACGGTCAGCCCTTGACGGAGATTTTCATGACTTCAGCCGAGACTCTCGCCTTCGCGGAACACTTCGTGATGTCGATCCAGCGCGGTGACACCGACGCCGTCCGGGCCTGCTACGCGCCGCACGCCAAGATCTGGCACAACACCGACCACGTCGAGCAGCCGGTGGACAAGAACATCGAACTCGTGAAGTGGCTGCACCGCACGCTGACGAACGTCCGTTACCGGGTACTCACGCGGGTGGCCCTGCCGAACGGCTTCCTGCAGACGCACGTGCTGGAGGGAACTCGAGCCGACGGATCCGCCTTCAATCTCGACGCCTGCGTGATCATCACGATGGAGAACGGTCTGATCGTCCGGCTCGACGAGTATCTCGATTCCGCGCAGACCGTCGCGGCGACGTCGCGCCCCGCCGCCTCCGGCGGCTGAGATCCGCCGAGACCGCCCGGACGCGCGCGCCGGGGCACTCGTCGGTTCAGTGGCGGGTTGTCGACGCCGGCGCCTGCGTGGATGCCGCCTCCCGAATCGCCACCTGGTTCTCGGCCTCGTGGATGTCCTGCAAGAGGACGTCCACGGCCTCCGAGGTGTCGGCATCCCGAAGCGCGCCCTCGAGTAGCTTGAGGCTGTGCCGCGGATCCTCCCGAAGCCACAGATCGGCGACCAACTCGGCGAGACCGTGATTGCCGGGTGACTCGCCGAGGATTTCCTCGAGCCTGCCCCGAACCGTGGGATCACCTCCGGGAGCCAGAACCTGGGTAGCCCCGTAGGAAAGGAGAGTCGCCGTGGAAGAGTCGCCGGCACCCCGCGCGCGATCATAGAACCGGCGCGCGGCCTCAGCCGCCGCCACGGACTCCGCGGTTGGTTCACCGGACTGCGCGTGCCCAATCAATGCGTCCGCGCGGGAGGCTTCGACGTCACCGCACAACGCCAGGAGCTCGGCGCCCACGGTGCTCTCGGAACAGGCTGAATGCGGGGTCCGCGTCGCGGCAACCGACCGGTCTCTCGACAGGAATGCGGCCAAGAGGACTGCGGCCGGAGAGTCAGGTCCTGCGCGCCGAGCGGACTCTTCAAGGAACGCCGTCGTCGACTTTCGCGTCGACGCCACTTGGGTCAGGTAACGACCCAGCATCAGGCGCCCTTCGGCCTCGGACAACGACCGTTCGGTGATCTCCGGGGGCTGCATCTTCGGAACCGGGCGACGAACGAGAGGCAGGTAGTTCTGGAATACATACTTCTGGAGCTTGGCTTCGAACTCGCCGTGATCACCGGGAAGAGCCGCCGCGAAAGCATCCTTCGCGTTGTGGCCGGCGGAGAAGGCAGCCAGGTAGCGGGCCATCGCCGGGGTCCACGTCGGGTCACCGACAAACGCGTAATGAACCAAAAGCCAGGACTCCGCATAGAACAGACTCGCCAGCGCAGGATCGTGATATGCCTTGGACTCGTGAGTGACTGAAAAGACGATCGACAAGGGAAGCCAATGTCGAGCCGCGAACCCCTCAATCATCATCGGCGGCGCCAGTCCCAGTTCGATCTGCGTTCCGCCGACGCTCCACCAGATCCGTGCGGTCGAGAGAAATTCGGCGAGACCTTCCCGGTACCAGACGGGGAACCGATTTCCCCGATTGTTGACGTTCAAGAAGTGATGCGAGAGTTCGTGAAAGACGACCGAGTGACTCATGTCCCAGTGATCGCCGTCGAGGGCAATGAAATCGCCCACGGGCAGCGAAAACGTGACTCCGGTGTCACTCTCTCCACCGCGGACGTACCCCTTCCAGAGACCGCTATCGACGATGAATAGCGTCGGTCGAACGCTCGAGGTGAACTTCCAGCTCGGAAAGAACTCGCCGACCACGCTCCGGTAGATCGCGATTTCCGCCGCGATTTTGCGCATCTGCCGCGGCGAGAGATCCGAGACGATGCGCACGTCCGGCGAGTCGATCTGGGTCCAGCCCTGGTAGGCCCACGCCGTGCGTGCGCCCGAGGTGAGGAGCAGAACGACCCACGCACCCCGCAGCAACGACCGGGCGAGGGCAGACAGATGGATTCCGGGCACGTGAGAGCGCATGTTCCCCGCGCTGTAGCCGATCGAGTCCCTTCCGCCCGATGATACCGATTTCGCCCAGAGACCGGTGGGGCGCGATCCGCGCCGGAG
>CAYNCY010000208.1:0-6589 GCA_964395195.1 uncultured Steroidobacteraceae bacterium | reverse complement strand
GAACGGCGTGAGACCGACCGCCGCGCCGAGCACGAGTGCGCCCGCGACGATGAACGCGCGGCGCCGGTCGAGGACGAACCTGAGGAACGGGTCGTAGAGCCGGTGAAGCCCGCGCACGATCGCGGTCTCGGTCTCCACGATGGCCTCGGGCAGGATCAGGCTCGCGAGCACCGGCGTCACCGTGAACGTCGCAATCAGGGCGCCCGCGAGTGCGTAGGCGTAGGTCCGGGCCATTGGGCCGAAGATCGCGCCCTCGACGCCTTCCATCGTGAACAGAGGAACGAAAGCGGCCAGCACGATGAGCGCCGCGACGAACACGGCCCTGTCGACCTGAAGTGCGCTGACGAGCAGGAGCCGCGTCCGCTCGGTCCAGCCCGACGCCGGTGCGTCCTCGGCCGCCGAGCGCGTGGGGTCCACGCCCCAGCGTCCCGCCGCGAGGCGCTTCAGGAGACTGTCCCGCTGCGCCTTCGGCGCCTGCAGGTTGCGAAAGAGGTTCTCGACCAGGATGACCGCGGACTCGACGATGATTCCGAAATCGACGGCGCCAAGGGACAGAAGGTTCGCGCTCTCGCCCCGGAGCTTGAGGACGATGATCGCGAACAGGAGCGCAATCGGAATGTTGACGCCGACGAGGAGGGCGCTCCTGAGATTCCCGAGGAAGATCCACTGCACCAGGAACACGAGCAGGCACCCGAAGGCGAGGTTGTGCAGGACCGTGTGGGTCGTCACGTCGACGAGCGAGCCGCGATCGTAGATCGGAACGAGGCGCACGCCGCGTGGCAGGCTGCCGTCGTGGTTCATGAGCTCGAGCTCCGCCTTGACCTTCGGCAGCATGTCCGCGGTCTTCTCGCTCCGGCCCATGACGACGATGCCTGCGACCGCGTCGTCCTCGGCATCGTGTCCCCAGATGCCGAGCCGCGGCACGTAGCCGACGGCGACCGTCGCCACGTCCCGGACCTGGACGGGAACACCCTTGCTCTGCGCAAGCACGACCTGCTGGATGTCCTCGACCCGGTTGCCCTGCGTCAGGTCGTCGTTGCCGCCGTCGTCGATGAGGCCGAGCCCGCGGATGTTGATCGACTGCTGGCCGAGGCGGATCTCGCGCCCGCCCACGTTGAGGTTGGCGTTGCCGAGGGCCGCGATCACCTGGGCGAGCGTGAGGTTGTAGGCCTCGAGCCTCCTCGGATCGACCTCGACCTGGAACTGCTTGGTGGGGCCACCCCAGCTGTTGACCTGCACGATGCCCGGAATCGTCAGCAGTCGGCGCCTGACGATCCAGTCCTGGACCGTGCGCAGGTTCGTGACGCCGAAGTTCTTCGGGCCCGTGACCTGGTAGCGGAAGATCTCGCCGGTCGTGCTGTTCTGCTGGATCGTCGGCACGACGCCGCCCGGCAGGTTGGCGTTCTGCTGGAGCGCGATGGCGGCCTGCGCGTAGGCGAAATGGAAATCGACGCCGTACTTGAAGACCACCCGCACGAACGAGAGGCCGTAGAACGACGTGGAGCGGATGACGTCGACGCCCGGGGTCGAGTAGAGCGCGATCTCCATCGGCCGGGTGTAGTAGCGCTCCATCTCCTCGGCGGAGAGGCCGGGGGCCTGCGCGGTAATCTCGAGAATGACCGGGGTCGGGTTCGGGTAGGCCTCGATGTCGAGGTCGTGGAACGCGACGAGCCCCGCGCCCGCGAACAGCAATAGCCCGAACACCACGATGGCGCGGCGGCTGAGGCAAAATGCGACGATCGACTTGAACACGGAAGCTCAGTCGCTGGGCGGTGCTTCGAGGAGGTTGCTGAGGAAGATGCCGCCTTCCGTGACGACGAGTTCACCCGGCTTCAGTCCCGACAGCACCTGGTAGTGGCCATCGTCCTGGCGGCCGAGCGAGAGCGGCCGCGACAGGAAGTGGGCGCGGTCGGTGGTGGTCCAGGCAACCATGCGGCCGTCGGACTCGCGCACGGCCGCGGTCATCGGGATCGCAAGCCCGTCGACGGGAGATCCGTACTCGATTTCGACGTCCGCGAGCATTCCCGGCCGCAACCGGTGGCCGGGATCCTCGACCGAGGCGCGCAGTGCCATCCGGTGCGAGGCGGGATCGAGTGTCGCGTAGATCCGCGCAACCCGACCGTGAAAGACGACGTCGGGGTAGGCGAGCACCGAGGCCCGGATGCGCTCACCGACGTGCAGCCGCGCGGTCGCGCTCTCGGGCACGTTGATGAGGACCCAGGACTGATTCCCCGAGGCGCCCGCCGCGGCAAACCGGCCGGCGCGGATGCTCGCATCCACCTCCCCGTCGGGGACGCCGAGCGCCCGCACGGCCTCGCGCGCGGCGGTCACCGCGGCGGCGGCGGCGAGGTCGGCCGCCCGGGCGCTTTCGAGTTCCTTGGCCGGGATGCCGTTGGCCTCGCCGAGCGCGCTCACGCGGGCGAGCTCGCGGTGCGCGGCATCGCGCGTGGCTTCGGCCGCGAGCAGCGTCGACTCGGCTTCGACGATCCCCGCGTCCTCCTCGAGGCTGACGCTGCCGATCGCCGCGAAGGTGAGCGGAAAGGATCGGCTGCCGACCGCCTCGATGCGCAGCGACTCGCGCTGCTGGGAGGTGAGTTCGACGCTCGCGGCGGCGATCGCAGTCGCGGGATACGCCGTCGGCTTCGTGTTCGGTGAGGGCGATGGCGTCGTCGCTCCGCAGCCGCCGAGCACGGGAATAACGAGGAAAGTCGCCCACGCGATCAGGCCGTGTGCACGCATTGGTGTTACCGAGAGGCGGCCTTTGAGCGGGAGGCCGACAGTGACCCGGATCCGCGGCGGGGGACCGCAGACTCCCGCGCACTTTCTAGGAGGTCGCGCGGCAACACCATTACCGTTTGGTAAGGTCGGCGGGGCCCTTCAGGCGCCGCCGAACGGCGGCAGCGTGATCCGTGCAATGAGGCCTGGACCGGCGTCCTTGAGGTCGAGGGTGCCCCCGTGAAGGACCACGATCGCACGCGCGCTCGCGAGGCCGAGTCCCCAGCCGGGCACCGATCGGTCGACTCGAAAGAAGCGGGTTCCGACGCGCGCGCGTGCCTCTTCCGGAATCCCGCGGCCGCTGTCCGCGACCGTGATCGAGAGCTCCGACGCCTCCGTTGCTGTCGAGACGTGCACCCGACCGCCGGAGGGCGTGTACTTGATGGCGTTGTCGAGGAGGTTCGCGACGGCGTTCGCGAGGAGATCGCCGTCGCCCTCGGCGAGCGGCTCCCCGGTGAGCTCGTGCGAGAGGGCGACGCCCTTCGCCTCGGCGAGCGCGTCGTAGAGCTCGAGGACTTCGAGGACGACGGCGTTGAGCGAGACGGCCGCGAAGGCCTGACGGCGCGTCCCCGACTCGACCTCGGCGATCCTGAGCAGCTTCTCGAGGAGGACGTTGACGTCCTGGATCTCGCCGATCGCCGACTCGATCACCGCGGGGATCGTCTCGGGGTTGCGCGTTGCCTGGGCGGTATGCAGGCCCGCGACCACGCGCGAGAGGGGCGTTCTGATGTTGTGCGCGATGGTGTTCGAGACGTGCCGCACGCCTTCCATCAGGTCGTGGATGCGATCGAGCATCGCGTTGATGTCCCGGCTCAGGCGCGAGAACTCGTCCTCGCGCGGGGAGATCGGCACGCGCTGCGCGAGATCGCCGCGCTCGATCTCGTGCGCGGTCTTGCGGATGGCACCGACCCGCCGCTCGAGCTGCCGGCGGAAGATCAGGGAGCCGGCGATCGCCATCGCGATCGCGGCGAGCGCTGCCCACGCGCTCGCGCGCCTGAGAAGCACCTCGAGTTGCCGCTGGTCCTCCATGTCGCGACCGACGATCAGCACGGCGCCGTCGTGGAGCTTCGTCATGCTGAGTCGGCTGTGCGACGTGCGGCCCGCGCGCTCGACCAGGTAATCGCCGATGCCGGAGCCGGACTCGGTGAGGCTTGGGCTGGCGCTCAAGTTGCCCGCGACCTTGTGGCCGTCCGGCGCGAGCAGCGTGTAGACCTCCGTGTCCGAGTCGATGCCATCCCCGAGGAGGCCGATGACGTGGGCGGCGAGCTTCTCGGCGCCATTTCGGTCGTAGTAGTCGACGAGGCGCTGCGAGGTCGTTTCGATCTGCCGATCGATGCGGTTCTGCCACGTCCCGAGCGTCTGCAGGTAGACGATGGCGAGCAGGACAACCATCGTCACGATGACCAGGCCCGCGTACGCGAACGCCTGGCGGATCGCGATCGACGACCACCAGCGGGACTGCGGCGTCATCCGGCGGTACCGGGTTCGGCCGGCGCATCGGCCGAAAGCGTGTAGCCGACGCCACGAACCGTGTGGATCACCGGTCGATCGGTGTCGCGGTCGATTTTTCCCCGCAGGCGGCTGATGTGGACGTCGATCACGTTGGTCTCGGGATCGAAGCGGTAGTCCCAGACCGCCTCCAGCAGCATGCTCCGGGTCACGACCCGTCCCTGGTGACTCATCAGGTAGGCGAGGAGGCGAAATTCGCGCGGCTGCAGCAGGATCTCGCGTTCGGCGCGGGTGACGGTGCGGGTGATGAGGTCGACCGTGAGGTCGCCGGCGTGGAGTTCGCGCGAGACAGGCTCCGGTTCCGACCGGCGGACCAGCGCCTCGAGGCGGGCGATCAACTCCTCGAAGGAGAAGGGCTTGGTCAGGTAGTCATCGCATCCGGCATTGAGGCCCCGCACGCGCTCGTCGGTCGCGGCGAGTGCGCTCAGAACCAGCACCGGCGTGCGCCGTCCCTGGGCCCTCAGCGCCTCGACCAGCGAGAGGCCATCCACGTCGTTCGGGAGCATGCGGTCGAGGACGATGACGTCCCACGGCTGTCCGAGCGCCTGGGTCGCGGCAGCGCTCGCGTCGGGGCAAACGACGACGCGCCAGCCCCGCTCGCTCAGGCTGCGTTCGATGAACGCGGCGTTGTCGGCATCGTCCTCGATGATCAGGCAGTGGCGCACGGCGGCATTATCCGGGGGAGGACGCCGCGAGGCGAAGCCGGCGCGCCGATCGAGGAGCGAAGGAAGGCGCAATGCCGAGGAATGCACCTTCTATAACAATATTGTAAAACAGTTACTTACATAACCATCCTCGACAGACCCGAGGGTACTGACCCGAGCGGCCGCAAGGGACCGGCGGCGGGCTCCCCGAGTAGGAATCGGAGCGGCGAGCCGGCGATCGAGCGTCGCTGGCGCCACCGACGGCTCGGCCGCCGAACGGTCCGGAAACTGCCACCGGAATCGAGCGACTGGGCCGCGAGCCTCCGCCAGCCGTTTTCGCTTCCCTTCTCCTCGCCCCCGGAGCGCCATAGACTTCGCCGCTGACCGACGGTGAGGGCGCGGTGAACGAAAAAAGTCCAGCAATCGGCGCGCAAGAGCGGCGTCCCCCCGAGGCCTTCATCAGCTACGCGACCACCGACCGCGCCGACGCGCTGAAGGTCTGCAAGGCGATCGAACACCGTGGGATCAAATGCTGGATTTCCATGCGGGACGTGCCGCCCGGCGCGAACTATCAGGAGGCGATCGTCCAGTCGCTTCGGAACGCCCGTGTCCTGGTCCTCGTCTTCTCTGACGCCGCCAACACCAGCGATGAGATCAAGAAGGAACTCTCGATCGCCAGCCGCTACCACGTGCCGGTAATCGCGCTGCGCCTGAGCGACGTCGAACCGAGCGATGCATTCGCCTACGAATTGTCGACGCGTCAGTGGATCAACGCTTTCGACGGCTGGGACCGGTCGATTGACGCGCTGGTTGACCGGATCGGGCAGCTTTCAGGCCCCGTGTCGGCGCACCCGACGGCTGACGCACCCGTTTCCCGCCGACTGGCCCTCACCCCAAGGCGCAGTACGGCGATCGCAGCCGCCGGCCTGCTCTTGCTGGTTGCGGCTGCCGCGGCCTGGTGGGAACTTCGGCTGCCCCACGCCGCAGCGCACAGCATGACGGTACGCCTGGCACGGTTCCAGATCCTGTCCGCCGATTTGCCGGCAACTCTCCGGGATGCGGTGGACGCGGAGATTGCCGCCGCCTTCAACGTCAACGGGGTGGTGGGAGTCTCGACCTCATCGGCCCCGGCTCCGGGCGCAGCGCCCGCCTACACACTCGGCGGGACCGTCCAGCGGGACGGAAACACGATCCGTGTCATCACTCGCCTGGTCAACGAGCGCTCCGGCGCAACCCTGTGGTCCGACACGTTCAACTACGACGGCAACGAGGTCGCAAGGATCCCACGCCACATCGCCGTGGATGCCGGCAATGTGGTGCGCTGTGGACTCTTCGGAGCGTCGACCTACTACAAGCCGCTGCCTGACGACGTCCTCAGGGACTACATGCAGTTTTGCCAGGGACACTGGGATCCCGTCCTTTCGGAGGGACGCAAAGCGCTCGTTCCCGCGCAGCGGGTCGTCGCGGCCGTTCCCGACTTTTCCTGGGGCTGGGCGGCGGTCGCGGGTGCTTACTGGAAGGTTGCCTTGAGCGCGGACACGAGTTCAATCGCCGACGAGGCCCGCGCCAGCGGACGTGAAGCGGCCGATCGCGCGGTCGCTATCGACAGCCGGAACAGCGAAGCCCTGTATATCAAAGCCATGCTTCTCGATGCGCACGAC
>CAYNCY010000207.1:0-6615 GCA_964395195.1 uncultured Steroidobacteraceae bacterium | reverse complement strand
TCGCCATCGCGGCGCTGCGCTACCGGAAGATTGCGGGCGAGAAAACGCCGCCGCAGCATTCCGGGCCCGCGCTTCGCTCCGCTGCCGTGGCTGCCGTGGCCGGAACCGGGGCGCTCCTCGTGCTCGCTGCGGCGGCGGGTCCTGCCATCGAGTTCACTGGCGCGGCCGCGCGGCAGTTGTTCGACCGGAATGCCTACGCGACGGCGCTCGCCGCCGCACGGAGCCCGGCGCCGGATGGCTCCTCGCGCTGAGCGCGCGCCGTTGCCCAGAATAGAGTGGGCAGAAGCCGCGCGGCAGGGCACTATCCGGCCGTGGCGTCCGGGTGCGGGAGGCACGCATGGCGGGGCGAGGCGAGGATCAATCGGGCACGCGTTCGATGCGCGGCGGCACGAGCCTTGGCGTCGTCGCGGCGTGCCTGCTCGCGGTGCTCGGCGCGTGCAGCACGGATCGTGAATACGACGCGGCGCTGCGCGCCAACACGATCGTCGCGTTCGATGACTATCTGCGCCTGCATCCCGATGGCGCCCACGCGGCGGAAGCACGCGTGCACCTGGCGGGACTCGTCGAGTCGCGCGAATGGCAGCGCGCCCATGCCACGGACACGAGCGAGGCGTACCAGCAGTACTTGCGCAGCTACCCGTCCGGAGCGCACGCGCACGATGCGCTGATCGCAATCGCCGATCTCAACCTCGCGGCGATTCCGAACTCGGAGGCATCTTCGCCGCGCTCGAGCGCGCTGCGTGCCGCCGCCGCCGCTCCGGCGGCTGCCGCGACTCCCGCAACCGAGACGGCGACGCCCGCGGTCAAGGGGGCTATCGCACGCACGCCCGACGCCGCGCCGGTCGGGGCTGCAGCGCCACCGAAGCCGGCCGTGAAGCCGACTCCGCCGCCGAGCCCGGCGGCCGTCGCGAAGCTGGCGGCGAAACCCCCGGCACCGGCACCCATTCCGGCGAAGCCCGCCGCACCGACGCCAACGCACGCCGCTACCGCTCCCGGCATCGCGATTCAGCTCGGCGCGTTCGGTAGCGAGGCGAGCGCGAAGGGCGCCTGGAAGCATCTCGCGGAGCGCTATCCGGAACTGGCGGGACGGACACCCTCGATCTCGGCCGCGCACACCGCCGATGGCCGCGATGTGCACCGATTGCAGGTGGGTGGCTTCAGTCACGAGTCGGCCGAGGCCATGTGCCGGGCACTCGCCGCCGCCGGGGATGCCTGCCTGCTCGTCCCGCCGAAGTCCTGACCATAATCTGACGACGGCGGGGTTCTGACACGTCAGTTCCTGACGTGCCACGTCAGTCGGCGCTCGGGCACGGGTCCCGAACCGCTAGTAAATGATTGATTTTATTGAGATTATGGCGTTGGCACGCCGCTTGCTTTATCTCTATCGCAAGTCTCAACTCCCCCTGTGGTTTGAATCTTGGCGCCGGTCAGCTTCCCCCAGCTCCCGGCGCCTTTTTTTTGGGCCGCCCGGGCGTCGCCCAAACTCAACGGTTCGTCGCTCCACGCGCGCCATTCATCGCGTGTAACCGGTATTGACCTTTCGAACGGGTAAACTCGCGCAACTCTTTGTTAGGCCTGAAAGTCATTACCGTGAACGACGACGCCACGCCGCGCCCGGAAACGGGTGACGCCGCCCACGCGACCCCCAGTTTCGGCAGCGAATCCTTCGCTTCCGCCTCCGCCTCCGTCCCAGAGACGCCGTTCTGGCGGCGCACGCACGTCATCGCGATTGCTGTGCTCGTGGTGGTGGTGCTCGTGGTCGTCGGCATCATCGTCTCGCACCTGCGCAAGGGGGCAGCCGCGGACGCGGCGGACGCCACCGGTTCCGCGCCGCTGGTCACGGTCAGGACCCCCGGCCGTTCGACGATTGCCTCGCAGGTGAGCTTCACCGGCGGCATCGTCGCGCGTTACGACATGCCAATCGGTGTCGAGGGCGATGGCGGCCGGATCTCGGCGGTACTCGTCGAGAGCGGCGATCGGGTCAAGCAGGGCCAGGTGCTCGCCCGGCTCGATGCGTCGGTCGTCTCCGCGCAGGTCGCCAATCTCAAGGCGGCGGTCGAGCAGAGCCGTGCCGAGGCCGTACTGGCGGAGGCCGACTACCGCCGCGCGGCCACGGTCGCTGATTCGGTGGGCGCGCTGTCGAAGGAAGAGGTCGACAAACGCCGATCGGTCGTTGCGACGACTGCCGCGCGAGTCAAGTCCGCCGAAGCGCAGCTGGCCGAAGCCGAGGCGCGCTTCGGTCGAACCGACATCCGCGCGCCCGCCAACGGCATCGTGCTGACGCGCACCGCCGAGGTGGGCCAGACCGCGATGGCAGGTGGCGCGACGCTCTTCCGTCTCGCGCGCGATGGCGAAGTCGAGATGCGCGCGGTGGCCGCCGAGCAGGACCTGCCTCGCCTCAAGGTTGGCTAGAGCGCCGACGTCTACATCACCGGTGTCACGACGCCCTTCCACGGTGTCGTGCGTCTCGTGAGCGCGGTCATCGATCCGGCGACGCGGCTCGGCGAAGTGCGCGTGTCGCTGCAGCAGGCGCCGGACCTGCGTCCGGGTGCGTTTGCCCGTGGCGACGTCAAGATCGGCTCCGAGTCGCGGCCGATCGTGCCGCAGACGGCAGTGCTCGCCGACGGGGCGACCAACTTCGTGTACGTCGTCGGCAAGGGCAATCACGTCGAGCGCCGCACCGTGAAGCTGGCAGGCACGCAGCCGCAGGGCATCGTCATAAGCGATGGACTCGACGGCTCGGAAACAATCGTCGCCTCCGCCGGAGCTTTCCTGCACGAAGGCGAGGTTGTCCGGATCAGCGACGCCAAGAGGTAATTCCCCGTGAGAAATATCTCGGCCTGGGCGATCAAGCACCCGGTGACACCACTGGTGCTCTTCGTCGTGCTCGTGTTCGTCGGCCTCGTCTCGTTCAACCTGCTCCCGATCAACCTGAACCCGGACGTGTCGTTCCCGCTGGTGCAGGTGCAGGTCAGCTTGCCGGGCGCGGCACCCGCGGAACTCGAGACGCAGGTCCTGCAGAAGGTGGAGGGCGCGCTCGCCACCGTCTACGGCGTCCGCGACATCACCTCGCGCGCGACCGAAGGCGTCGCGATGATCTACGTCGAGTTCCAGATCGGCACGTCGCTCGATCGCGCCGTGAACGACGTGCGCGATGCGGTCGGCCGCGTGCGCTCGCAGCTGCCGGAGGGGATCCAGGAGCCGACGGTCAACCGCGTCGATATCGACGGCGGCGCGATTGTCTACTACGCGGTCCGCAGCAGCTCGATGAGCTCGCAGGAGCTCAGCTGGTTTGTCGACAACACGGTGACCAAGCGCCTGCTGCCGCTTTCGGGTGTCGCGCAGGTCAACCGCTCGGGCGGCGACAGTCGCGAGATCCGCATCGAGCTCGATCCCGCGCGCATGCAGGCGCTCGGCATCACGGCGGTGGACGTCAACCAGCAGCTGCGCTCGCTCAACGTCGATGCCCCCGGCGGCCGGGCGCAACTCGCGGGCGGGGAGCAGTCGATCCGCGTGCTCGGCGGCGCACGCACGGCCGAGGCACTCGGCGCGACGCGCATCCAGCTGTCGGGCGGGCGTTTCGCGCGTCTCGATGACATCGCCGACGTCAAGGACGGCATCGAGGAGACGCGCTCCGTCGCGCGCCTGAACGGCGAGCCGGCGACGACGTTCGGCGTGCTGCGCGGGCGCGGCTTCTCGGACGTGACCACGCTCGAGAATGTCGAGAGGGAACTCAAGAAGATCCGCGACGAGAATCCGGGCGTCACGATGACGCAGGTGTTCACGACCGTCGAGGCGACCAAGCAGCAGTACGGTTCGGCGATCTCGGCGCTCATCGAGGGTTCGATACTCGCGGTGCTGGTGGTGTGGCTGTTCCTGCGCGACTGGCGCGCGACCGGCATCTCGGCGCTCGCGATCCCGCTGTCGGCGATCCCGACATTTGCGTTCATGGAGTGGATGGATTTCACGCTGAACGGCATCAGCCTGCTGGCGCTGTCGCTGGTGGCGGGCGTGCTGGTCGACGATGCGATCGTCGAGATCGAGAACATCGTGCGCCACGCGCGCATGGGCAAGACGCCTTACCAGGCGGCGCTCGATGCGGCGGATGAGATTGGCCTCGCGGTGGTCGCGACCTCCGCGACGATCATCGCCGTGTTCCTGCCGGTCAGCTTCATGGGCGGGTTCAGCGGCCAGTATTTCAAGCAATTTGGCCTCACGGTCGCGGCGGCCGTCTTCTTCTCGCTGCTGGTCGCGCGGCTGATCACGCCGGTCGTGGCTGCGTTCACCCTGAAGCCGTCGGCCGTCAAGGCGCACCTCGACGGTCCGCTGATGCACCGCTACCTCGAGTTACTGCGTTCGGCCGTCGTGCATCGCTGGCGCACGATCCTCGTGGGCGTCGCGTTCTTCGTGCTGTCGCTCGTTGGCCTCGTGCTCATCCCCAAGGACTTCATGCCGCCGTCGGACTTTGGCACGAGCCAGGTCACGATCGAGCTGCCGCCCGGTGTCCGCATCGAGCAGACCTCGCGCGTGTCGTCGGCCGTCGCCGCGCTGATCCGCCAGTCGCCGGACGTCGCCGATGTCGTCGAGATGATCGGCGACGGCGATGACGGCTCGGTCCGCAACGGCACGCTGTTCGTCGCGCTCAAGCCGCGCAGCGAGCGCAAGCTCAGCCAGCGCGAGTGGGAGGACGAGCTCGCGCCGAAGCTGCGACAGATTCCGGACGCGCGAATCTCGGTCGCCTCGCAGGACGGCGGCGGCGGTGCCCCGGTCAACATGTACTTCACCGGTGATGACATGGAGCTGCTCGACGCCGCCGCGCACAAGGCGGTCGTCGAGATGCGCAGCGTCAAGGAACTGCGCGATCCGCGCATCAAGGGCGACCTGCCGCGGCCGGAGCTGCTGATCAGGCCGCGCTTCGACGTCGCCGCGCAGCTCGGCGTCACGGTCGCAGCGATCAGCCAGACGATCAAGATCGCGACCCTGGGCGACATCCCGCAGAACAACGCGAAGTTCTCGCTGGCCGACCGCCAGGTGGCCATCCGCGTGAGCCTGCGCGAGTCCTCGCGCGAGGACCTGTCGACGCTCGAGAACCTGCCCGTGCCGACGACCTCGGGTGGCGCGGTGCCGCTCAAGGCCGTCGCCGAGATCAGCTTCGGCGAAGGGCCGGCAGCAATCCGCCGCTACAACCAGAGCCGGCGCATCATGGTCGAGGCCGACCTGCAGCCGAATGCCGCGCTCGGCGACGTCATGGACAAGGTCAAGTCGCTGGATGCGATCAAGAACCTGCCGCAAGGCGTGCGCATCGTCGAGAAGGGCAACGCCGAGTGGATGGCCGAGATGATGCGCAACTTCATGCTCGCCATCATGGCCGGCGTGTTGATGGTGTTCGCGGTGCTGGTGCTCCTGTTCGCGCGCGTATTCCAGCCGATCACCATTCTTTCGGCACTACCACTCTCGCTCGGCGGCGCGCTGCTGGCGCTCGTCGTCTGCGGCCTGCCATTCTCATTCCCGGTCGTGATCGGCATCCTGATGTTGATGGGCATCGTTGCCAAGAACTCGATCCTCCTGGTCGACTTCGCGATCGAGGAGATGCGCGCCGGCAAGGACCGCATGACCGCGCTCATGGAGGCGGGGCACAAGCGCGCCCAGCCCATCGTCATGACCAGCATCGCGATGATCGCCGGCATGCTGCCGGTCGCGATCGGCTTCGGGCATGCGGATGCATTCCGCGCGCCGATGGCGATTGCGGTGATCGGCGGCATCGTGACCTCCACGTTCCTGACGCTCGTGGTCGTGCCGGCGATGTTTTCGGTGTTGGACGACTTCGAGAAGTGGCTGGGACCGAAGTTCAAGGGCATCGTCACGCACGAGTACGAGGTACTGAGCCACCACCGTCCGCGCAGCCCCGGCGAGGCGCCGACCGGCGGCCTCACGGCCGGCCGCACGCAGGACAAGAACGACTGATCACCCCGCGCGGGCGGCAGTCGTCGCCCGCCGCGGCGCGGATCGTCGTCGGGGCGCCAAGGCGCCCCGCTTTACTTATTCCCTGCTTCTCCCTGCGTACCGAACGCGAACGAAGATGCTGCGGTGCATCATGACTGGTGCGCCGCAGCATTGACCGCGCTGCGAGCGGCCGGCATAGTCGGAACGAAACCGAAAACGCCCCGTGACGGGCACAAGGACAGGGGATGGCACACGACTCCAACGCATTCGGTGCCCCCGGTGCGCCGACGAGCGAGGCTGCGCTTGCCAACGGTGGCCACGACCCCGCCGGCCTCTACCATCCCGCGTACGAACGCGACAGCTGCGGCTTTGGCCTCATCGCGAACCTCGACGACCAGCCGAGCCACTGGCTCGTCGCGACCGCGATCAGCTCGCTCAACCGGCTGACCCACCGCGGCGCCGTGGCGGCCGACGGCAAGACGGGCGACGGCTGTGGCTTGCTCCTCAAGAAACCCGAGAAGTTCCTGCGCGCGATCGCGCAGGAGGCGGGCTTCGACCTCGGGCTGCGCTTCGCCTCGGGCATCGCCTTCCTCTCGCGCTACGAGGACGCCGCCGAGCGCGCGAAGGCGGCGCTCGCGAAAGAGCTCGGTCGCGAGGGACTCACGGTTGCGG
>CAYNCY010000206.1:0-6633 GCA_964395195.1 uncultured Steroidobacteraceae bacterium | reverse complement strand
CCCCCCCCCGTTCATTGCCGCCCCCCCGCCCTCCGGCGGGGGGGCCCCCAACACCCAACCCGCTGACGGGCCCCCCGCCCAAAATGGGGGGGCGGCGGGGCCGCCCCCGGGGGCCCCCCCGCGGCCCCTCGGCCGTCGACTCTCGCGCGTGCCGTTCCTGCAGATCCACCTGACGCTCGACGATCTCGACCCGGCCCTCGCCGAGGACGCCTGCGTCGAGGCGGGCGCCATCGCGGTGACGTTGAGCGACGCGGGCGACGAGCCGATCCTCGAGCCCGCACCGGGCGCGACCCCGCTCTGGCCCCGCGTCGCCCTGGCCGCGCTCTACCCGGTGACGACGGACGTCACGGGCCTCGTGGCGACCCTTCGCGCCGTGCTCGAGCGTCCCGCCCTCGAGATCCGCACCGAGACGCTCGAGGACCGCCCGTGGGAGCGCGAGTGGCTCAAGGACTTCAAGCCCATGCGCTTCGGCGCGCGCCTGTGGGTGTGCCCGGGCGGTCAGCCGCCGCCCGCGGGTACGGTGGATCCCGTGATCGTCTGGCTCGACCCCGGGCTCGCCTTCGGCACGGGCACCCACCCGACGACCGCGCTCTGCCTCGAGTGGCTCGACGGCGCACCGCTCGAGGGCGCGAACGTCTTCGACGTCGGCAGCGGCTCCGGCGTGCTCGCGGTCGCGGCGCTGAAGCTCGGCGCGCGCCGTGCAGTCGCCATCGACATCGATCCGCAGGCGCTCCTCGCGAGCGGCGAGAACGCGGCGCGCAACGGAGTGGCCGAACGCCTCGAGGTCCGTGCGGCGAGCGAGGTCTGGGAGTCGGGCTTCGACGTCGTGCTCGCCAACATCCTCGCCGAGCCCTTGATAGCGCTTGCGCCCCGCCTCGCCGCGGCCGCCCGGCCGGGCGGCTGGCTCGTGCTCTCCGGCCTCCTGCCCGCGCAGGGCGAGGCCGTGGCGAGCGCCTGCGCGCCGTGGTTTGATATGGCTCCCGCGCGCGAGCGCGCGGGCTGGGTCGGCCTCGTGGGCCGGCGTCGCTGAGGCTAAGCCCCGTGTTCACACAGTGTCCGGAGTGCAGCACGGTCTTTCGCGTCACCGCGACGGTGCTGAGGGCCGCGCAGGGGCAGGTGCGCTGTGGCGTCTGCGATGCGAACTTCGATGCGCTCAGGTTCCTGACGGACGCGGTCGAGGGCGAGGTCCCGGCGCCCTCGCCACCCGCCCCGGCTGCGCCGCCGCCGCCCGCCGCCGTCGTCGAGCCGCCGCCCGCTGCGCAGCCAGCCCCGCCACCGCCGCCGCGCGCGGCGCCGGCCGCGGCGCCGTCCGCGAGCCCGCCTGCCGCGACCCGCACCACGCCCTCGGCGGATGAAGACCGCGAACTCGCGATGATCGCGGCCGCACTCGCGCGCGATGCGCACGCGCAGCAGGTGCGCGCGCGCGACCGTCAGCCCCCGCCACCGCCGCCCACGGCGCCAGCGCCGGCCGCGGCCGAGGACGAGCTGGTCGAGTCGGACGACGTCAACATCCTCGAGCCGCGCGACGTCGAGAACATCGTGCTCGGCACGGCCGATCCGGAGACGGCGGAGCCCTCGCTCGAGTTCAACGTGCCGCCGGGCGAGTGGGATCGCGTCTTCGTTGCCGATCCGCACGCGGACACGATCACGCCGCTCGACATCAACCTCGGCAATCTCGGCGAAGCCTCCCTGAACGCGGCGGATGAGATGGACGCCGCCGAGGAACTCCTGACACTCATCGACACGCCGGTCCAGAGCTCCCCCGCCGCCGACATCCGGGCGCGTGGCGAGGAGGATTCCCTGTCGCGGACCGACGAACACGCGCGCCTCGAACCCGAGCTCAAGGGCACGCGCGAGGAACCGGACGAACGGGAGGAGCTCGAGCCGGTCGAGGTCGAGGCAGATCCGAACGCCACGGCCCCGCCGCTCAACGTCGAGGACGCCTGGTTCGATGCGGCGATTGCGCCGGCCGACGTCGCGCCCGCGCCTGCCGCCTTGGCCGTGCACGCACCGGCCGCGAGCCTCGGGGACGAGGAGCCGCTCTTCGCGCTGCCGCCGGAAGATCCGGTCTTCGCGACGAAACCCGCGCGCAGCGCCCCGCGCAGCCGCAGGTCTGCGATGGCCGCGGGCATCGCGGCGCTCGCCCTCGTTCTGATCGGGCAGCTCATCCATCACAACCGCGAATCGCTCGCCTCGAGCGAGCCGGTCGGCGGCGTGCTCCGCGCTCTCTATGCGCGGCTCGGCCACCCGATCGAGCCGCATTGGGACCTCGGCGCCTACGACGTCAAGCAGTGGGGCGCCGCCAGCGACAACGCGCCGGGGTCGTTGCGATTGCGCGCGAGCGTCGTCAACCGCGGCGCGCGCGCGCAACCGTACCCGCTCCTGCGCGTGACGCTCGAGGACCGCTTCGGCGCCAAGGTGGCGCGCGGGGAGTTCACGCCGGCCGAGTACCTGCCGGGCCACGTCACGCCGACGGGGCTCCTCGCGCCGGGCGCCCGCGCCGATGCCGATCTCCTCCTCGCCGATCCCGGCAGCCAGGCCGTCGGCTTCGAGCTCGACGTGTGCCTGATGCGCCTCGGCGCCGTCAGTTGCGGGACCGAACCCAGGGCCGCGGGCACCGGCTGATGCAGCTCGGCCCCTACGCACTCGCGGCGCCGCTCGCGCTCGCGCCCATGGCGGGCGTCACGGATCGCCCCTTCCGGATGCTGTGCCGGCGTCTCGGCGCCGGAGTGGCTGCCTCCGAGATGGTCACGAGCGACGTGCGCCTCTGGCACACCCAGAAATCGCAGCGCCGCATGGACCACGCGGGCGAGCCCGAGCCGCGCGTCGTGCAGATCGCCGGTGGCGATGCCGCGCAGATGGTCGAGGCCGCGCGCCTCAACGCCGACTCGGGCGCCCAGATCATCGACATCAACATGGGCTGTCCGGCGAAGAAGGTCTGCAACAAGGCGGCGGGCTCCGCGCTCCTGCGCGACGAGACGCTGGTCGCATCGATCCTCGCGGCCGTCGTACGCGCGGTCGAGGTGCCGGTCACCCTCAAGATGCGCACCGGCTGGGACCCGTCCAACCGCAACGGCGTCACCATCGCACGCATCGCCGAGGACGCCGGCATCGCCGCGCTCGCGGTGCACGGCCGCACGCGCGCGGATCACTACACGGGCGCGGCCGAGTACCAGACCATCCGCGCGATCAAGGCGGCGGTCAGGATTCCGGTTTTTGCGAACGGTGACATCGACTCCGGAGCGAAAGCGCGCGCAGTACTCGAAGAGACGGGCGCAGATGGCTTGATGATCGGGCGTGCGGCGCAGGGACGGCCCTGGATTTTCAACCAGCTGCGTCATTTCCTCGCGTGCGGCACCGAGCCCGAGCCCCCGGCGTTGCCCGAGGTCCGTGATATCATGCTCGCGCACTTGGAACAGCTGTACGCCTTCTACGGCGAGCACGCAGGTGTACGAGTGGCGCGGAAACATTTTGGCTGGTATCGCGACGCCGCCTTTGGCGACGGCGCGGTGACAGCTCACCAGGACTCTGAGCGGACCGTCGCGCGGGTGCGCGACCACGAGGCGCTTTTCAGGCAAGTGCGCGTCGCTGAATCGGTGTCGGTGCAGCGTCAGCTGGTGTGCGAATGGTTCGATGCAGTGAGCGCAGAGCGACCGCGCGGAGCGGACGATGCGCGGGGACCCTCGAACGGGGGCCACACAGGGCCGGAAATGCACCGTCGCGCCGCGGGGTAGCGACGAGAATAGAACGGTGACCCGCACGGCGGGCACCCGCATCCGGCGGGACGGGGACGGGCTGTCAGATGGCGAACGCAAGGAAGGCGACGCGGCCGCGTCGCGAGATCGTGGCACGGCCGTCCGCGCGCGCACTCGGCGACGTGCCGCTGCGGGACCACGCCGAGGCGGCGCTCGGCGCGTATTTCGAGCGCCTGAACGGCCACCGCCCGGCCGGGCTCTATGCGCTGGTGCTGCGCGAGGTGGAAGAGCCGCTCTTTCGCGCGGTGATGCGCTACGCGGCCGGCAACCAGTGTCGCGCGGCGGAGATCCTCGGCATCAACCGCGGCACGTTGCGACGAAAACTCGAGGACTATGACCTTGTCGAATGAGATCGCCGGCGAGCCGGCGCCGCGTACGCCGATCCGCCGCGCCCTCATCAGTGTTTCCGACAAGCGGGGCATCGTCGAATTCGCGAGCGCGCTCGCCGCGCGCGGCATCGTCCTCCTCTCGACCGGCGGCACGGCCAGGCTGCTCGCCGACGCCGGCCTCAAGGTCACCGGGGTCTCGAGCTACACGGGCTTCCCCGAGATCATGGACGGGCGCGTCAAGACGCTGCACCCGCGCGTGCACGGCGGCCTGCTCGGCCGGCGCGGCACCGACGATGCGGTGATGGCGACGCACGGCATCGAGCCGATCGACCTGCTCGTGGTCAACCTCTACCCCTTCGCCGCCACGGTCGCGCGTCCCGATGCGAGCTACGACGAAGGTGTCGAGAACATCGACATCGGCGGCCCGGCGATGATCCGCGCCGCCGCCAAGAACCACGCGGACGTCGCGGTACTCGTCGATCCCGCCGACTACGCCCGCGTGCTCGGCGCGATCCAGGCGGGCGGTACGGATTTCGTGCTTCGGCGCGAGCTCGCCGCGCGCGCCTACGCGCACACCGCGCACTACGACGCGGCGGTTGCGGGCTGGCTCGAGGGGCAGGGCGCGAGCGGCTATCCGCCGACGCTCAGGCTCGAATACGAGAAGAAGCTCGACCTTCGCTACGGCGAGAATCCGCACCAGACGGGCGCGTTCTACGCCGATCCCGCGCTGCGCATCGCCGGCATCGCAAGCGCTGAGCAACTGCAGGGCAAGGAGCTCTCCTACAACAACATCGCCGACGCCGACACCGCGCTCGAGTGCGTCAGGCAGTTCGAGACGAGCGCCTGCGTCATCGTCAAGCACGCCAACCCCTGCGGGGTTGCGATCGCCGCGACGCCGCGCGAGGCCTACGAGCAGGCGTACCGGACCGACCCGACCTCGGCCTTCGGCGGCATCATCGCCTTCAACCGGCCGCTCGATGCGCCGACCGCTAGCGCGATCATCGACCGGCAGTTCGTGGAGATCATCATCGCGCCGGCAGCCGAGGCCGCGGCGCTCGCGGTCACCGCGGGCAAGACCAACGTCCGCGTGCTCGTGACGGGCGAGCTCGGCGCCGCGCCGCCGGGCGGGCGCGAGTACCGCAGCGTCACCGGCGGGCTCCTTGCGCAGGACCGGGACACGGGCATCGTCGCGGCGTCCGACCTCAAGGTCGTCACCCAGCGCGCGCCGACCGCGGCCGAGCGCGCGGATCTCCTCTTCGCGTGGCGCGTCTGCAAGTACGTGAAGTCGAACGCGATCATCTATGCCAAGGACCTCCTCACCGTCGGCATCGGCGCGGGCCAGATGAGCCGTGTCGTCTCGAGCCGCATCGCCGCGCTCAAGGCGGCCGATGCCGGGCTCATCGTGCGCGGCGCCGTGATGGCGTCCGATGCGTTCCTGCCCTTTCGCGACGGCCTCGACGTCGCCGCCGAGATCGGGATTGCGGCCGTCGTGCAGCCGGGCGGCTCGATGCGCGATGCCGAGGTCATCGCCGCCGCCGATGCGCACGGCATCGCGATGGTGTTCACCGGCATGCGCCACTTCCGGCACTAGCCGTGCCGATCCGCGTGCTCATCGTCGGGTCGGGCGGTCGCGAGCACGCGCTCGCCTGGTCGGTCGCGGGCTCGCCGCGCGTCGAGCGCGTGTACGTGGCGCCCGGCAACGCGGGCACCGCCCATGAGCCTGGCTGCCAGAACCTCGACATCGCCGCAACCGACCTCGAGGCGCTCGTCGCCTTCGCGCAGCGCGAGCGCATCGATCTCACGATCATCGGCCCCGAGGCGCCGCTCGTGCTTGGCATCGTCGATGCCTTCAAAGCCGCCGGGCTCAGGTGCTTCGGCCCCTCCGCCGCGTGCGCGCGGCTCGAGGGCTCCAAGGCCTTTGCGAAGGACTTCCTGAAGCGCCACCGCATCCCGACCGCGGCGTACGCGCGCTTCACGCGTGCGACCTACGACCCCGACTTCGTGCGCGCGCAGCGCCTGCCCGTCGTCATCAAGGCCGACGGCCTCGCGGCCGGCAAGGGCGTCGTGATCGCAGCGACGCACGCCGAGGCGCTCGCGACGGTCGATGAGATGTTCGGTGGAGCGTTCGGCGAGGCGGGCAGCACCGTCGTCGTCGAGGAATTCCTCGACGGCGAGGAGGCGAGCTTCATCGTGATGGTCGACGGCACGCACGTGCTGCCGCTCGCGACTTCCCAGGACCACAAACGCCTGCGCGATCACGACCAGGGACCCAACACCGGCGGCATGGGCGCGTATTCGCCGGCGCCCGTCGTGACCCCTCAACTCAACGAGCGGATCCTGCGCGAGGTGATCCGGCCGACCGTCGAAGGGCTCAGCGCCGACGGCACGCCCTACACGGGCTTCCTGTACGCCGGCATCATGCTCGCCCCCGATGGCACGCCGCGCGTGCTCGAGTTCAACTGCCGCTTCGGCGATCCCGAGACGCAGCCGATCCTGATGCGGCTCGCGAGCGATTTGACGGCCCTCATCGACGCCGCGCTCGAGGGCCG
>CAYNCY010000205.1:0-6646 GCA_964395195.1 uncultured Steroidobacteraceae bacterium | reverse complement strand
CTTCTCGGACAGCGTCGCGAGCGCGCGCGCGAGCTCGTAAACGTCCTTGCGATCCGCGTCCATGATGACCGGAACCACGAGGCCGTTCGGCGTGTCGGCGGCGAAACCGAGATGCAGGTACTTCTTGAGGACGAGGTTCTCGCCGGCGGCATCGAGGGAGGCATTGAAGCGCGGGAACTGGGCGAGCACGCGCGCACAGGCGCGCAGCACAAACGCGAGCGGCGTCAGCTTGATGCCCTCATCGAGCGCCTTTTGCTTGAGAGCGACCCGTGCTTCTTCGAGCGCGGTGATGTCGGCCTCGTCGAACTGCGTGACGTGCGGCAGGTTGACCCAGCTTGCGTGCAGGCGCGGACCCGCGATGCGCTGTACGCGCGAGAGCGGCTGCACCTCGATGGGACCGAATTTCGCGAAGTCGACGACCGGCACCTTGGGGAGCCCCGTGCCCGCCGCCTGGGCGGGTGCCGCACCCGTGAGCGCGCGCTTGACCCAGACCTTGACGTCGTTGTGCAGGATCCGGTTCTTGGGGCCCGTCCCCGGGACGCGCACGAGATCGACGCCGAGCTCGCGCGCGAGCAGGCGCACCGAGGGACTCGCGTGGACCTTCGAGAATCCAACCTCCTCGACCGGCGCGAGCGCGCCGGCTGTGGCGGATCGCGCCGGGGCCGGGGCCGGTCCTGGCGCTGGCGGCGCTGGCGGCGCCGGACGCGGCGGTGCCGCCGCCACCGGTGCGGGCGGAGGCGGCGGGGCCGCGGGTGCCGTTACCGAGGCCGGGAGCGAGGGCACGCGGACCGTCGGCTCGCTCTGCCCCGCGCTCGGCGCGAGTGGCTCGACGTCGACGACCGGGGAGCCGCTCGAAACCTTGTCGCCCTGCTTGACGTGCACGGCGACGATGCGGCCGGCCTCCGTCGAGGGCACGTCCATCGTTGCCTTCTCGGTTTCGAGCGTCACGAGCGGGCTCTCGAGCGCGACGACGTCGCCGACGTGAACGAGCACGTCGACGACCTCGACTTCCTTGAAGTCGCCGAGATCCGGAACCTTCACGGCCACCTTAGCCGCCATCGTCAGACCGTCACCGGGTTGGGCTTCGTGGCATCGATGCCGAACTTCTGCATGGCTGCCGCGACGGTCGCGACATCGACCTTGCCCTCATCGGCGAGCGCCTTGAGCGCGGCGACGGCGATGTAGTAGCGATCGACCTCGAAGTGGCTGCGCAGCGCCGCGCGCGCATCGGAGCGCCCGAAACCGTCGGTGCCGAGCACAACGTAGCGGCCGGGCACCCACTCGCGAATCTGGTCGGCCACGAGCTTCATGTAGTCGGTCGCGGCGATGAAGGGTCCCTCGCGCTCGCCGAGGCAGGTGCGCACGTACGGCACCTGGACCTCGCCCGAGGCCTTCAGGCGATTGCTGCGATCGATGTCGAGCGCCTCGCGCCGAAGCTCCGAGAAGCTCGTGACGCTGTAGACGTCGGCCGGTACGCCGAACTCGCCCTCGAGGAGCTCGGCCGCCGCGATGCACTCGCGCAGGATCGTGCCCGAGCCAAGGAGCGTCGCGCGCACCTTGCCGCGCCCGCCGATCGAGAGCAGGTACATCCCCTTCAGGATCCCCGTCTCGACGCCGGCCGGCATCGTCGGCTGGACGTAGTTCTCGTTCATCACCGTGAGGTAATAGAAGATGCTCTCGTCCTCGGCGTACATGCGCCGGAGGCCCTCGTGCACGATCACCGCGAGCTCGTAGGCGTAGCACGGGTCGTAGGCGACGCAATTCGGGATCGCGCTCATCACGAGCTGCGAGTGCCCGTCCTGGTGCTGCAGGCCCTCGCCCGCGAGCGTCGTGCGCCCCGCGGTCGCGCCCATCAGGAAGCCGCGTGCGCGCATGTCGCCCGCCGCCCACATGAAGTCGCCGACGCGCTGGAAGCCGAACATCGAGTAGTAGATGTAGAAGGGCACCATGTAGGTGCCGTGGTTCGCGTAGGCGGTCGCCGCCGCGATCCACGAGCACATCGAGCCCGCCTCGTTGATGCCTTCCTCGAGGATCTGGCCCTTCTTGTCCTCGCGGTAGGAGAGGAGCTGGTCGGCGTCCTGCGGCGTGTAGAGCTGCCCGACCGACGAGTAGATGCCGATCTGGCGGAACAGTCCTTCCATGCCGAAGGTGCGCGCCTCGTCCGGCACGATCGGCACGATGTTGCGGCCGATGTTCTTGTCCTTGAGCAGGATGCCGAGGATCCGGACGAATGCCATCGTCGTCGAGATCTCGCGATCGCCGGTCGAGTCGAGGAGCACCTGGAACGCCTGCAGCGCCGGGATCACGAGCGGCGTCGCGGTGACGCGCCGCGCCGGCAGGTAGCCGCCGAGCGCCGCGCGGTGCTCCTTGAGGTAGCGCATCTCCTCGCTGTCCTCGGCCGGCCGCTTGAACGGCAGGTTCGCGATCTCGTCGTCCGACACCGGGATGTTGAAGCGGTCGCGGAAGGCTTTCAGCGCCGTGTCGTCGAGCTTCTTCTGCTGGTGCGTCGGGTTCTGCGCTTCGCCCGACTTGCCGAGCCCGAAGCCCTTGATGGTCTTGGCGAGGATCACGGTCGGCTGGCCGCGCGTCGCGCTCGCCGCCGCGTAGGCGTTCCAGACCTTGACGAAGTCGTGGCCGCCGCGGTTGAGGCGCCAGATCTCCTCGTCGGACATGTTCGCGACGAGTTCCTTGAGCTCGGCGTACTTGCCGAAGAAGTTCTCGCGCGTGTACGCGCCGCCCTTGGCCTTGAAGTTCTGGTACTCGCCGTCGACGCACTCCTCCATCAGGCGCCGGAGCAGGCCCTTCTGGTCGCGCGCGAGGAGCGGATCCCAGCGCGAGCCCCAGAGCACCTTGATGACGTTCCAGCCGGCACCGAGGAAGGCGGCCTCGAGCTCCTGGATGATCTTGCCGTTGCCACGCACCGGCCCGTCGAGGCGCTGCAGGTTGCAGTTGATGACGAAGACGAGGTTGTCGAGCTTCTCGCGCACCGGCATCGTCAGCGCGCCCATCGATTCGGGCTCGTCCATCTCGCCATCGCCGAGGAACGCCCAGACCTTGCGGTCGGAGGGCTTCACGATGCCGCGGTGCTCGAGGTAGCGCGTGAAGCGCGCCTGGAACATCGCCATCATGGGACCCAGGCCCATCGACACCGTCGGGAACTGCCAGAAGTCCGGCATCAGCCACGGGTGCGGGTACGAGGACAGGCCCTTGCCGCCGACTTCCTGGCGGAAGTGCCTGAGCTGGTCCTCGGTCAGGCGCCCCTCCATGTACGCGCGCGCGTAGATGCCCGGGCTCGAGTGTCCCTGCACGAACACGAGGTCCCCGGGGTGCTGGTCGCCCTGTGCGCGCCAGAAATGGTTGAAGCCGACCTCGTACAGCGTCGCCGAGGAGGCGTAGGTCGCCAGGTGACCGCCGTATTCGGTGTTCATGCGGTTGGCGGCAACCACCATCGCGAGCGCGTTCCAGCGGATGTAGGCCTCGATGCGCCGCTCGAGCGCGCGATTGCCGGGATAGGGCTTCTCGTGCGCGACGCCGATCGTGTTGACGTAGGCGGTGTTCGGCTTGAAAGGGAGGTAGGCGCCGGCGCGGCGCGTGTGGTCGATGAGTTTCTCGAGCAGGAAGTGCGCCCGTTCGGGGCCGTGGACGTTCAGCACCGAATCGATCGACTCGAGCCACTCCTGGGTCTCGAGCGGATCGAGGTCTTCTCGCGGGGTGTCCGTCATGCGGCGCGCATCCTAAAGCGTCGGAGCGACTCGCCCCGGACGCGACTCCGATATGATCCGGGGTTGACGTAGATGGGTCAAGGCAAACGAACCCCGTGAAGCTGCTCCCCGAGCGCCGCAAGTACCTGATCAGGAACGCATCCACGACGCCGTCGGCGGCGCTCGTTCGCCGTGCGGACGCGCTCCTCGTGATGCTGTCAGGCGATTCCGCAGACGCGCTCGCGGCGTGGCCCGAGGGCGCGTTCCTCGCGAAGGAACGCGCGCGCCGACCGCGTTCGCCCGGCCAGGTCTGGTCGGCGACACTGAAATCCCCGCGCGCCACGCGCGTCATCGTCGGCGAGCTCCCGCCCCGTGCGGACGCCTTCGGACGCCTGACGCTCGCCGGCCTCGTCGTGCGCGAGCTCGCCGCCCTCGAGCCCGCGACCGTCGCGTGCGCCGCGCTCGTGAACTCCGCCGCAGGCGAGGACGAGGCGCCGGTCGCCGCGCTCCTCGCGGCACTCCTCGCCGCAAGCGAATCGCGCCCGTCGGCGAAGTCAAAGCCCGCCCGCGCCTGGCGGCTCAAGGAGATCGTGCTCTGCGGCGGAGCCGATGCGGCGACGGCGCTCGCGGTCGAGAACGGCGCGCACCTCGCGCGCTGGCTGACGGCGCTGCCGCCGAACGTGCTCTACCCCGGCAGCTACCGCCGGGCGCTTGCGACGCTCGCGCGCCGCCACGGCTGGCGCATGCGGGTGTACACGGAGGCCGCGCTCAGGCGCCTCGGCGCCGGCGCCTTCACCGCGGTCGCCCGCGGCAGCAGGAACCGCGACGCCGCGCTCGTGCGCCTCGAGTACCGGCCGAGGGGCGGCGCGCGCGGGGCGAGGAACGCCCGTCCGATTGCGCTCGTCGGCAAGGGGATCTGCTTCGACACGGGCGGTCACAACATCAAGACCGCGAAGTCGATGCTCGACATGCACACCGACATGGCCGGAAGCGCGGTTGCGGTCGGCGCACTCGAGGCGCTCACCGTCGGCCGCTACCCGGGCCCCGTCGATGCGTGGCTCGCGCTCGCCGAGAACCGCATTGGACCCGACGCCTACACGCAGCAGGACGTCGTCACGGCCGCGAATGGCACGACGATCCAGGTGCAGCACACCGACGCCGAGGGGCGGATGGTGCTCGCCGACACCCTTGCCCTCGCGTCGCGCACGCAGCCCGCCTGCATCGTCGACTTCGCGACGCTGACGGGCGCGTGCCTCTACGCGCTGACCGAGCGCCTGTCGGGCGCATTCACGAACCGGCCGGCGCTCCGCGACATCCTCGAGGCGGCGGGCGCGAGCTCGGGCGAGCGCGTGTGGGGCTTCCCGACCCCGGCCGACTTCGACCAGGACCTCGAGAGCCCGATCGCCGACGTCGTGCAGTGCCTCCTCGACGGCAAGGGTGACCACATCTACGCCGCGCGCTTCCTGTCCCGGTTCGTGGGCGCCGGAATCCCCTGGGCGCACATCGACCTCTCGAGCGCCTCGCGCGCCGGAGGCCTCGCGCACGTCCCCGCGACGATCACCGGCTTCGGCGTGCGCTTCACGGTCGCGCTCCTCGCGGACCCCGCCTTCCACCGGGCGATCCGCCCGCGTGCCGCCGCCGGGCGGCGCGCATGAGGCTGACGCTCACCCGACCCGACGACTGGCACCTGCACCTTCGGGACGGCGCACACCTCGCGGCCGTCCTCGGCCACACCGCGGAGCGCTTCGGGCGCGCGATCGTGATGCCGAACCTGAAGCCCCCGGTCACGACCGTCGCGCACGCCATCGCCTACCGCGAGCGGATCCGCGCGGCGCTGCCGGCGGGCGCCCGCTTCGAGCCCCTGATGACGCTCTACCTCACCGAGTCGACGAGCCCCGCCGAGATCGATCGGGCGAAGGCGAGTGGCGTCGTGCACGCGGTCAAGTACTACCCGGCCGGCGCCACCACGAACTCCGACGCCGGCGTCAGGGACTTGAAGCGCGTCGCCGCCGTGCTCGCCAGGCTCGAGGAAGTGGACCTTCCCTTCCTCGTCCACGGCGAGGTCACCGACCCCGCCGTCGACCCCTTCGACCGCGAGAAGGTATTCATCGAGCGCGAGCTCGCACCGCTCGTTGGCCGTCACCCGCGCCTGCGCGTCGTGTTCGAGCACGTGACGACGAAGGACGCGGCCGAGTTCGTGGCGGAGGCGGGACCCACGGTTGCGGCGACCGTGACGCCCCAGCACCTCCTTCTCAACCGCTCGGCCCTGTTTGCCGGCGGCCTCCGGCCGCACCTCTACTGCCTGCCCGTCCTGAAGCGCGAGCCGCACCGCGCCGCGCTCGTCGCCGCGGTCACGGGCGGAAGCCCGAAGTTCTTCCTCGGCACCGACAGCGCCCCGCACGCGCGCGGCACCAAGGAAGCCGCGTGCGGCTGCGCCGGCATCTACTCGGCCCACGCGGGACTCGAGCTCTACGCGGAAGTCTTCGAGGCGGCGAACGCGCTCCCGCGGCTCGAGGCGTTCGCGAGCTTCCACGGCGCGGACTTCTACCGACTGCCCCGGAACGCGGACACCGTCACGCTCGAACGCGAGCCCTGGTCGCCGCCGGCGAGCTATCCCTTCGGGACCGACACGGTGGTGCCGCTGCGTGCGGGCGAGACGGTCAACTGGCGCCTGGCGCCGACGGCGGGCTGAACCCATGGGCGAACGCTATCTGATGAAGGATCGGTTTCGCGGCTTCCTGCCGGTCGTCATCGATGTCGAGACGGGCGGCTTCATTTCGCAGACCGATGCGCTCCTCGAGATCGCGGGCGTGCTCCTGAAGCTCGACGAGGACGGCGTGCTACGGCGCGGCGCAACCAGCCGCTACCACGTGCAGCCCTTCGCGGGCGCGCGCCTCGATCCCGCCTCGCTCGCGGTCAACGGCATCGATCCGCACCACCCGTTG
>CAYNCY010000204.1:0-6670 GCA_964395195.1 uncultured Steroidobacteraceae bacterium | reverse complement strand
GCGATCGGTGTATCGAGCACGCGGTGCACGCCGTACTTGCGCTGCAGGCCGTCGGTCACGCGGAACACGCCGCCGAAGTAGCCGACGTCCTCGCCGAGCACGACCACGGACGGGTCGCGGCCCATGGTGATGTCCATGGCGGCGTTGAGCGCCTGGATCATGTTCATCTGCGCCATGGTCAGCCGCGCCTCCGGCGCATCTGCTCGCGCTGTTCCCGGAGGTGCGGTGGCAGCTCCTTGAACACGTCGTCGAACATGAGGTCGGGATCGAGCTTCGGTCCCTCGGTCTGCGTGCCGTAGGTGACCGCCTCCTTCCAGGCGGCGACGACGAGCGCATCGAGCTCGGCGGTGAGCGCGCCATGGCGCTCCTCCGACCATTCGCCGAGCGCGATCAGGTGGCTCTTCAGGCGCTCGATCGGATCGCCGAGCGGCCAGCGCTCGGCGTCGTCCTTCGGGCGGTAGCGGGACGGATCGTCGCTGCTCGAGTGCGGGGCCGCACGGTAGGTCACGAACTCGATGAGCGTCGCGCCGGCGCCCTGCCGCGCGCGCTCGGCCGCCCACTGGGTCGCCGCGTACACCGCGAGGAAGTCGTTGCCGTCGACCCGCAGGCCCGGGACGCCGTAGCCCGGACCCCGCGCCGCGAAGGAGCGCTGCTCGCCGCCCGCGTAGCCCTGGAACGTCGAGATCGCCCACTGGTTGTTGACGACGTTCAGGATCACCGGCGCCCGGTAGACCGAGGCAAAGAGGAGCGCGTGGTGGAAGTCGGCCTCGGCACTGCTGCCCTCGCCGATCCAGGACGCCGCGAGGTCATCGCTCCCCTTGATCGCCGCCGCCATCGCCCAGCCGACGGCCTGCGGGAACTGGGTCGCGAGGTTGCCGGAGATCGAGAAGAGCCGTCCCGGCACCGAGTGGTACATGACGGGCAGCTGCCGGCCCTTGCACATGTCGCGGGTGTTGGAGAGGAGCTGGCACATCAAGTCGACGAGGAGCGAGCCGCGCACCAGGTACGCGCCCTGCTGGCGGTACGAGGGAAAGAGCATGTCGGTCGGGCGAAGCGCCATGGTCGCGGCGACCGCGACGGCTTCCTCGCCCGTCGACTTCATGTAGAAGCTGATCTTTCCCTGGCGCTGCGTCTTCAGCATCCGATCGTCGTAGAGCCGCGTCAGCAGCATGTGGCGAAGGCCCACCTGCAGCTCGGCGACATCGAGCCGGGGGTTCCAGGGGCCCTGTGCGCGGTGCTCATCGTCGAGCACGCGCACGAGGTCGACTGACAGCGACTCGATGTCCGCTGCGGCGGCCGCAACGTCGGGACGCGCGACGGCGCCCGCCTTCGAGAGGCGCACGTACGCGAAATCAGGCGCCTCGCCGGGTCGGGCGGGGGGTCGCGGGACGTGGAGTCGCGATGCGCGTGGCATGCCCAAACCTCGGTAGATCCGATCCCCCAGCCTAACCCCGGCGGGTCGGAGAATTCACCCAAACCTGCTTGCGTTCCGGCCGCTTCATGGATATTTTATTCACAATAATGATCTTTTTGGATACTTATAGCCATGGCTATCGACCGGACCGACTTGAAAATCTTGAGTGCACTGCAAAAGGACGCGTCGCTATCGACCGCCGAGATCGCCCAGCGAGTCGGCCTCTCGCAATCGCCGTGCTGGCGGCGGATCAGTCTCCTCGAAGCGGACGGCGTCATCCGAAAGCGCGTCGCCCTCCTCTCGCGCGAGAAGGTGGGTCTTGGCGTCCTTGTGTTCACGCACGTGAAGCTCGCGAGCCACGGCTGGCAGTCGCTGCCCAAGTTCAAGCAGAAGGTCGTGAGCTTCCCCGAGGTCGTCCAGTGCTACATGGTGATCGGCGACTTCGACTTCATCCTCCTGGTCGCGACCCGCACCATCAACGACTACAACGAGTTCATCCAGCTGCGCCTGTCGCAGGTACCGGGCGTCCAGGCGATCGAGTCCCGGATCGTGCTCGAGGAAGCCAAGAACACGACCGAGCTCCCGCTCGAACTCGTGGGCGGCGAGACCGGCGACTGAGGCGCCTCGGCGGCCGCGCCGCTATTCGAGCCCGACGTAGACCGCGCGCGCGGCCTTGAGCTGACCGAGCACCCGCGCCTTCTCCGCCGCCGAGTTCCAGTCGGGGTAGCGTTCGGTCGACTCCGTGACCCGGTCGATCCACGCCGCGAAGAACTTCGCATCCGCGCCCGAACGCGGACGCGCGCCCTTGACGGTCACGTACACCGGGCTCGTCGTCGCGTAGGGCGAGTCATCGAGGACCGGATACTCGGCGTGATCGGCGGTTGCGCGAAGCACGCACCAGCCGCTCTTCTGCGCCGGCACCGTGCCGCTCGCATCCGCCGCCATGCGCGCGCCCGTGAGCGGCAAGGTCCGGATGACCGCGCCGTTGCAGACGACCTCGAGGTGGTCGATCGGCACGATCGATCGCAGGTGCGCGGTGAAAGGCAGCGCGCCGTCGGGCGCCCGCAGCGCAACCTCGCCGCCGATCGGCTCACCGCCGAGCGTGAAGTCGAGGAGCGGTCCGTTGGTCGCAAAGGTGCGGCCCGCCTTGAGGCCCGCCTGCCACGCGGGCACCGACACCGGGCCCTCGGGCACGCGCACGAACACCCGGTTCATGCCAACCGGGCCCCGCAGCGAGGCGTAGTTCGCCATGGCGTCCGTGCCGCCGGCGGCCGGGAGCCGGTACCCCAGATTCAGGATCCGGTACCACACGCTCGCCGTGATGCGGTGATCCGCGAAACCCACGATCTCGATGTAGTCGACCTTGCCGAGCGCGACGTCGACGGGAAACTCGTTCGAGATCGACTCCTTCGCATCGAAGGGATGGACCTCCTCATCGAAGGGGTGCACGTAGCCCACGAGCGCGCCCATCGCGTGCGCCATGTCGGCGACGTCGGCGTTGGTCGGCGCGAGGCTCGCCGCGGCGGTGTTGGGATAGCCCGCGTAGCCCGGCAACAGCGTCCCGCCCGAGGGCGCGAGGATGCCGAGGTGGCCCCAGTAGCTCGTGTGGAACTCCTGGCCGTGCACGATCACGTTGCTCGGCGTCGAAGCCGCGTCGATGCCGTGGCCGCTGTAGGCGATGTCCGGAACGCGCTGTTCCTTGTTGACGATCACCGCGTGGACGACGTCGAGGTCCTCCGCCCGCGCCTGCTCGATCAGGTGCTCGGGCGTGTTGCGGTACAGACCGCCGTAGTTCATGTGCACGTGCACGTCGCCGCTCGACCAGCGGCCGCCACCCTCGGCACGTTCCTTGAGCGGCTCGACCGTCGAGGCGAGGCGCACCGTCGCGCCGGCCTTGACCGTCGCGTGCATCGTCTGGAACGGATAGCGAAAGCCCCGCATGAACTCGACCGTGACCTCCCCCGGCGGCACGTCGACCTCGATGTCGCCCGCGGCGTGGAAGTAGTGCGCCTCGAAGGGCCGCACGGCCCGGTCGTAGCCATCGTCGGCGTGGATCCACGCGCCGATCGGCGCATGGAAGCGCCCGTCCGCGTCGACGACCGAGACGCGCGCGGCACCGGCTTTGCCGTCGGGGCCGCGGATCGAGATCGCGAGGTGCCCCGGCGGTCGGAGCACGTGGCGCTCACCGACGCCGAGCGGGCGCTCGGCGCCGCCCGCGACGTCGTGCAGCCACAGCTCGGTGTTGCCGCTCCGGTTCGAGATGAAGGCGATCTCGCGCCCGTCCGGCGACCAGCGCGCACCGACCTCATCGAAGTTGCCGTAGGAGATCGGCAATGCATCACCGCCCGCGATCGGCAGCAGCCACAGCGTGTGCCAGTTGCGGCCGAGGTAGGAGCTGTAGAGGAGCCGCGTGCCGTCGGGGGACACGTCCGGGCGCGCACGCCAGTTGGTCTCCTCGTAGTGGATCTCGTGGGGCTCCGCGCCCGCCTTGGCGTCCATCCGCCAGAAGCCGCCCGTGCCGTGGATGTGGCCGCGGTTCGAGACGAAGTAGATGGAGCGTCCGTCCGGGCTCCAGGTCGGGCTGATCTCGTGATCGTACGCGCTGTAGTAGTAGCGCTTGAGCGGGCTCTTGTTCTCGCCGGTCAGGCGCTCGACGTGCTCGAGCCCCTGGGCGGTGATATCGCCGACGAAGATGTGGAAGCGCTTGTTGTAGCTCGTCGAGACGAACGCGATGTGCTTGCCGTCCGGCGAAAACCTCGGCTCCACGTTGACCGCGCCACCGGAGGTGAGCACGCGCGAGCGCTCGTTCGCGATGTCGAGGAGCTTCAACTCGAGCGCACCGTGCTCGTAGGACGTGTAGACGATCGACTTCCCGTCCGGCGACCAGTCGGGCTGGTAGTCGTAGCCGGGGCCGTCGGTGAGCTGCTGCGCGGCGCTCATGTCGATCTGCTGGCGCCACAGCGAGCCGCCCATCGAGTAGACGACCGCGGTGGAGTCCGGCGAGAAGGCGACGCTGCTCGGGCCGCCCGTGAGCTGCGGCAGGTACATCTCGTGGTAGTAGTACGGGTGCGGCACGTCGATCTGGTCGTACACCCCCCGGCGCTCGGCGAGCGCGCTCGCGGCGAGGGCGAGCCCCAGCAAGGCGAGCGCGGACAGGAGGCTGCGGATCGTGCTCGGTTGGCGGGTCATTCTTCCTCCACGGCATCGGTGAGGGTGAGCTTGCGCCGGGCGATGAAGTCGAGCATCGCCTCGTCCGCCGCCGGGTCGATGCCCGGATCCTGGTACTCGGCGAGCATGCGCTTCCAGACACCGTTGGCACGCTGCTCGGCCGAGAGGCTGCCTTCGGTCGACCACTGTTCGTACGAGGAGTAGTCGGCGATCGTCGACTGGTAGAACGCGGTCTCGAAATTGGCCTGGGTGTGCTCGCAGCCGAGGAAGTGGCTGCCGGGCCCGACCTCGCGGATCGCATCGAGCGCCTGGCCGCGAGCCGACAGGTCCATGCCCTGCGCGAGCACCTGCATCATCGCGAGCTGGTCGACGTCCATCACGAACTTCTCGTAACCGGCGACGAGGCCGCCCTCGAGCCAGCCGGCCGCGTGCGTCACGAGGTTGACGCCGGCCAGGAGCGTCGGCAGCAGCGTGTGCGCGCTTTCGTAGGCGGCCTGCGCATCTGCGATCTTGGAGGAGCAGAGCGAGCCGCCGCTGCGGCACGGGACGCCGAGCCGGCGCGCGAGCTGCGCGGTCGCGAAGATCATCTGCGTCGCCTCCGGTGTCCCGAAGGTGGGCGCGCCGGTGCGCATCGAGATCGCGCCGACGAAGGAGCCGAGGATCACGGGTGCGCCCGGGCGCACGAGCTGGGTCAGCGCCATGCCGGCCATCGTCTCGGCGAGCACTTCGGACATGCAGCCGGCGGCGGTCACCGGCCCCATCGCGCCCGCGAGCACGGCGGGAACGATGATCGTGCCCTGGTTCGCGCCCGCGAACTCGCGCAGCGCCCCGAGCATCCGGCCGTCGAAGGTCAGCGGCGAGTTCGAGTTGATGTTGCCGAGGACCACCGGGTGGCTCTCGAGGAACGGCGCACCGAACAGCGCGCGCGCGACCTCGATCGCATCGCGTGCATGCCCCGGGGTCTCGGGCGTTGCCTCGCAGCCCTGGTCGCTGTGGCGGAAAAACGCGTACTGGACGTCGAGGTGGCGCTTGTTGGGCGGGATCTCCATCGGCTCGCACATGCTGCCGCCGGAGAAATGGATCGCCGGCGCCGAGTGCGCGAGCTTGATGAAGTTGACGAGATCATCGAGCGTGCCGTAGCGCCGGCCGCCGTCGAGATCGTAGACGAACGGCGGGCCGCCGACCGGCGAGAACACGGTCGCATCGCCGCCGAAGCGGACGTTGCGCTCGGGGTTGCGCGCGAAGAGCTCGAACTCGCGCGGCGCGGTCTTGAGAAGTGAACGCGCGAGCCCGCGCGGGATGCGCACGCGCTCGCCCTTGACGTCCGCGCCCGCTCCGCGCCAGAGCGCGAGCGACTCGGGGTCGCGCCGGAACTCGACGCCGATCTCCTCGAGGATCGTCTCGGCGTTGGCCTCGATGACCTCGCAGGCCTCGGAGTTGAGGAGCTCGACGACCGGCAGCCGGCGGCGGATGTACGGGTACTTCGATGCCTGGGTGCGGGCCCTGGCGCGGCGAACGTCGCGGCCCCGGCGTGGCGCGCTGGCAGTGTCGGTCACGATGGCAGGCTCCAGCGATCGATCGGGATCGAGGCAAGCCGGCAGGTCCGGCACCCGCCGCACTATGCCTTGGGCGCGGCCGGCAGACAACGACTGTTGAACGAGTGCATGATTACCGGCAGCGGCGTTAAGCTAGGCGCCGTCCCCTCGCCCCTCGAGGTTGATCGCGTGCGACGCCTGACACTCGGATCCTTGAGCGCCGCGCTCGCAACGACACTCGCGCTCGGGGCCGGGTGCACGCTCGCGGCCGCGCCGGATGCGCGCCTCGCGGCGGTCGAGGCGGTCTACGCCGACTGGGTCGACGCCAACTACGCGGTGCAGACGCTGGCGGCGGGACCGCTCACGGTCGTCGACGGTCGCGGCCGCGCCGCCTGGGAGGCACGCCGCGAGGAGCGTCGCGCGCTCCTCGCCAGCCGCCTCGCCTCGCTCGCCCGCGTGAAGCTGGGACCGGAGGACGAACGCGCGCGCGCCGCGATGAGCCGCACCCTCGCCGAGCCCCCGACCGTGCCGGCGGCGGCGACCGAAGCCAAGT
>CAYNCY010000203.1:4484-6699 GCA_964395195.1 uncultured Steroidobacteraceae bacterium | reverse complement strand
GCCGGACGACATCCTCACCAAGGTCGACCGCGCCAGCATGGCGCACAGCCTCGAGGTTCGTACGCCATTTCTCGACTACGAATTCGTCGAGTGGGCATCGAGTCTGCCCGCGAGCGTCAAGCTCAAGGGCGGGGAAGGCAAGCACGTTCTCAAGGAGGCGCTGCGCCCGCTGCTGCCGGAGGAAGTGCTGTTCCGCAAGAAGATGGGTTTCGCCGTGCCGCTCGACGTCTGGTTCCGCGGGTCCCTGAAGGAGCACATCCTCGACGTGGTCCGTGGGCCACGGCTCGCCGAGTGCGGCATTTTCGAACCCGCGATGCTCAAGCGGCTGGTCGCGGACCACCAGTCGGGCCGGCGCGATTACAGCGCGCCGCTCTGGTCGCTGCTCATGTTCGACGGCTTCCTGCGTTCGCACCAGGAGGGTCGCGACGCCACTGCCGCGAGCGCGCTGGAAGTCCCGGACACCGCCGCCTGACATCGCGATGCTCCGCCTCCTCAGCTTCACGAACCTCTATCCGAGCGGCGCGCGTCCCCGCCACGGCATCTTCGTCGAGCAGCGCCTCAGGCGGCTCGTCGAGACCGGCCGCGTCGAGACGCGCGTGGTCGTGCCCGTGGCGCGCCGTCTCTTTGCGCGCGAGGACGAGGCATTGACCGCCGAGCGCTTCGGCATCGCGGTCCGTTATGCGCCCTTTACCGCCGTGCGCGGCCTCACGACCGTGCTGAATCCACTCCTGATGGCCCGCGCGGCGCGACGTGCGATCGCGGAACTGCGGGCGACGGGCGGCGATTTCGACCTGATCGATGCGCACTTCCTCTACCCGGATGGCGTCGCCGCGATTCTGCTCGGGGCCTGGCTCGGCAAGCCCGTGGTGATCACGGCACGGGGCTCGGACGTCAATGTCGCCGCGCGCGAGTGGATCGCGGGCGCGTGCGTGCGCTTCGCCGCACGTCGCGCCGCCGCGCTGATCAGCGTGTCGCGCTCGCTCAAGGAGACGATGATCGAGCGCGGCCTGCCGGCGGCGAAGATCACCGTGGTCCGCAATGGCGTCGATCTCGAGACATTCCGGCCGTTCGAGCGCGCGGGCGTCCGAGCCGCGCTCGGCTTTGACGGGCCGACGCTGCTCTCGGTCGGCAATCTCGTGCCCGAGAAAGGCCACGACCTCGTCCTGCGCGCGCTTGCCGCGCTTGCGAACGCGCGACTCATCGTGATCGGGCTGGGTCCCGAGGAGGCGCGCCTGCGCGCACTCGCAACCGAGCTTGGCGTCGACGCTCGCGTCCGTTGGCTCGCACCGCTGCCCCAGACGGAGCTCGCCCGGTACTACGCCGGCGCCGATCTGACCGTCCTCGCCTCGAGCCGCGAGGGGATGCCGAACGTTCTCCTCGAAAGCCTCGCCTGCGGCACGGCGGTCGTCGCCGCCGCGGTCGGCGGGTGCCCGGAGGTCGTGGCGGCGCCCGAGGCGGGAACGCTCGTCGCCGAGCGAACTCCCGCGGCCTTGGCAGCCGCCTGTCTCGCGCTCCTCGCGACTCCGCCTGACCGCGCGGCCACCCGTCGTTATGCGGAGCGCTTCGGCTGGGCGGACCCCATTGCCGAGCAGATTGAGCTGATGGAACGCGTTGTCGGTGACGCCGGCAGCGGCAGCAGCGCGGCGCCGACGGCGGCGCGCGACGCACGGGCGCTTGGGTCATGAAGATCCTGCACGTCCTCGATCACTCGCTTCCCGTGCAGAGCGGCTATGCGTTCCGCAGCGCGGCGATCCTCCGCGAGCAGCGCGCGCGCGGCTGGGATGCCATCGCCGTGACGGGCCCGAAACAGGGGCGCGACAAAGAGCAGCCCGCGATGGTCGACGGGTTCATCTACCTGCGCACGCCCGAGCGCTCCTCGTGGGTCGAGCGCCTGCCCGCCGGCGGTCAGCTTCGGACGGTGGAACTCCTGCGCGAGCAGCTGAAGGTCATCGTGCGGCGGGAGCGACCTGACATCATCCAGGCGCACTCGCCGTGTCTGAATGCGCTCGCGGCGCTCGAGCTTGGCGTGCCGCTCGTCTACGAGCTGCGCTCCTCGTGGGAGGACGCCGCGGTCAGTACCGGTACGACGACCGAGGGGAGCGTTCGCTATCGCGCGTCGCGCTGGCTGGAGACTCGGGTCCTGCGCCGGGCGGATGCCGTGACGACGATCTGCGAGGGCCTGCGCGTGGAGGCGATTCGCCGCGGCGTGCCCGCC
>CAYNCY010000203.1:0-4474 GCA_964395195.1 uncultured Steroidobacteraceae bacterium | reverse complement strand
GCGCGTGACGGTGATCGCGAATGCGGTCGATGAGAACGCATTCACGCCGGCGCCTGTCGATGCCGCGGCGGCGCGTGCCCGTCTCGGCCTCGATGGCAACTACGTGCTCGGCTTCATCGGTTCGTTCTTCGCATGGGAAGGGCTCAACGTACTGCTCGAGGCGCTCCCCGCGGTGCTGGCCGCCCGCCCGGATGCGCGCGTGCTGCTGGTCGGCGCGGGCGTCCACGACGCGGCGCTGCGCGCGACGGCCGCGCGCCTTGGCCTCGGCGCGAGTGTGATTTTCGCGGGGCAGGTACCGCATGCGCGGGTCCCGGAAATGTACGCGGCGATCGATCTGCTCGTTTATCCGCGCTTGCCGATGCGGCTCACCGACATGGTCACGCCGCTGAAACCGCTGGAGGCCATGGCGCTCGGCAAGGCGCTGGTCGCCTCCGATGTCGGCGGCCATCGCGAGCTCATCGCCGATGGCGAGACGGGCGTGCTCTTCCGGGCCGGGGACCCGGCGGCGCTCGCGCGCGCGGTGCTCGGCGTCATGGAGTCCCCGACGCTCGCGGCGAAGCTGCGCGCGCGGGGTCCAGAGTTCGTTCGCGCCGAGCGCACCTGGTCGAAGGTTGTCGCGGGGTACGAGCCCGTCTATCAGCGGCTCACCGCCGCGCGGGGCCGGTAGCGAGGTCCGCGCCGGCGCTCAGAGCGACAGGCCGCCCCGTCGCGCGCCGTGGGCCTGCAGCCAGGCCTCGAGCATGGCGAGGTCCCAGATCGCGTAGCCGAAGTACGAGGCGTGTCCACCGCGGTGCTGGACGATGAGGTCGTCGAGGAAGGCGGCGCTCACGATGCGACGTCCCTTGAGGTCCGTCAGCAGTCCGTAGATGAGTTCGCCGAGGCGAGCGTGTGACTTGAGCCACACGCCGAAGGGGAGGCCGAAGCCGTGCTTCTTCTTGGCGAGGATCTCGGCTGGCAGGAAGTCCCGCATCGCCTGCTTGAAGAACGAGCGCAGCTCGAGCCCCTTCATCTTCATGCGGGGCGGCACGCGGATCGAGACATCGAGCACGCGCGGATCCAGCATCGGATAGGCGACCTTGACCCCGCCGAGCTCGCACATCGTGCCGACCTTGCGCAGGTCGTTGTCGGAGAGCGTGTAGTGCCAGTCGTAGTTCAGCATCCGATGCAGCAGCGAACGGCTGTCGGTCGAGGCGTACACCTCGGCCATGACCGTTAAGGGCGCACGCGGCTCGATCGCGGCGCGGAACTCGGGGTCGAGCATGGCCGCAAGATCGGTGCGGTACATGAAGTTCCAGGATTCCAGGCGCTCGGGCAGCGGGATCCGCGCCTGATCGACGTAGCTGCGAAGCTTGCGCAGCGGCGTGATGCGGCTTTCGGTATCGATGCGGCCGACGAGCGGCTGGATCAGGCCCGAGCGCAGCCCCGGCGGCAGGCCCTGGTAGAACTCGAAGATTCGCTGGCGTGCATAGCGCTCGTTGCCGCCGAAGATCTCGTCGCCGCCGTCACCGGCGAGCAACTGCGTCATGCCGGACTCTGCGGCGAAGCGCGCGCAGAAGTAGGTCGGCACGGCGGAGGAGTTGCCAAAGGGCTCGTCGTACGCGGCCGCGATCTTCGGGAAGGCCTCGACGATGTCCTCGGGCGTGACGTTGTACTCGTGCGCGACGGCGCCAAAATGCCGGTTGGCGATGTGCGCGTATTCGAGCTCGTTGTAGTCATCGACCCCGAACCCGATCGAGAAGGTGTTGGGCCCGCGGCCCTGAACCTTGCCGAGCATGCCGGCGACGGTCGAGCTGTCGAGGCCACCGCTCAAGAATGCCCCCGTCGTCGCATCCGGCTGACAGGCCTCGACGGCTTGGCGCAGGCTCACGTGCAGTGCATCGCGGAGCGTCGCGAAGGACTCACCGCCCCGATCGACGAAGGCGGGCGACCAGTAACGCTCAACGGTGAGGCGGCCGCCGGCGAATTCGGCGCACGTACCGGGACGAAGTTTTGCGACCCCCTCGTACGCGGTCGCCACTGCCGGCACCATGTGCAGCAGCATGTAGTCGAACAGGGCCTGCGGCCGCAGCGCAGGCGTCGCCTGCGCAAAGCGCGCGACGGCCTCGGCCGAAGTGCCGAAAAAAAACCCAGAGCCGGCGATGCGGTAGGTCAGCCGCTCGATGCCGACGCGATCGATCGCAAGGAGCGTGCGGCCGGTAGTGCGGTCGTCGATCGCGAGCGCGAAGCGGCCCGAGAGTTCGGTCAGGAACGACTTGCCGCGCGCTCGGTAGGCCTCGAGCAGGCCCCGGGCAGGGTCGGCGAGGAGCACGTCGCGATACCACACCGGGCCGCCCAGCAACGCGACGGTGATCCCACTTTCGTCGACCAGATGCGGCGCCTGCCAGCCTGCCCGTGCGGTCGGGGTCGTTGCGCCGGTGCCGTGAGCGGCCGCGACGGGGGCGCCGGGCCCTGATCCGGTGTAGCCAAACAACTGCATGGGGTCGGGCCGCGCCTCGGGTCAGTCGCCTCAGTCAGCGGCGCAGTGTACTAGCAAATTGTTCGGTACTCTTTGAACTGGATCAATAGTTTGCCGCAATTGTCAGATATCGTATAAGGGCTGCGCGCCTTGCGCCACGTCGCTTGCCCGCTCGAGGATGTTTCCGTGCCACTGCTGCTAGGCCGCCCATGACGCTGTTGTTCTGGATCCTGCTCGCCACCGTGATCTACGTGTATGCCGGCTACCCCGTGCTGCTCTGGCTCATTCGTTCGCTCGGCGGCCGCCGGCCGGTCCTCGTCGACGACGCGGAACCGTCCGTCACGCTGATCATCTCCGCCTTCAACGAGGAGGACGTGATCGGCGAAAAGATACGCGACTGCCTCACGCTCGACTATCCGCGGGCGCGCCTGCAGATCATCGTCGTCTCCGATGCCTCGGACGATTCCACCGACCGCGTCGTCGCGGGCTTCGCGGCGCAGGGTGTCGAGCTCCTGCGCATGCAGAATCGCGGCGGCAAGACGGTCGGCCTCAACGCCGCGGTCGCGAGCGCGCGGGGCGAGATTGTCGTCTTCTCCGACGCGAACGCCCTCTACCGGCGCGATGCGATCCGAAAGCTGGTGCGCAACTTTGCCGATGCCGAGGTCGGCGCGGCGGTGGGTGAGTCGACCTACACCAACCCCGAGGCGGAATCCGAGCGCAACGAAGGGCTTTACTGGCGCTACGAGACGGCGGTCAAGCGCCTCGAGTCGGACGTAGGTTCGGTCGTCGGCGGGGACGGCGCGATCTACGCGATCCGTCGGGCGCTGTATGTGCCGATGCGCGCCGACGCGATATCCGATTTCGTGAACCCGCTGCAGATCGTGCGCGGCGGCCACCGCTGCGTCTATGACTCCGAGGCCCAGTCCTACGAGCGCGCGGCGGGGGACTTCGGCAAGGAGTTCCGCCGCAAGGTGCGTATCGTGAATCGCGCCTGGCGGGCGATGTGGGGCATGAAGACGCTGCTCAACCCGTTCCGTTACGGGCGCTTTGCCCTCGAGATCTTCTCGCACAAGCTGCTGCGCTGGCTCGTGCCGCTCTTCCTTGCCGGGCTCATCGTCACGAACCTCCTGCTCATCGAGCAGGCGCCGATATACCGGCTCGCGATGCTCGGTCAGGTGGCGTTCTATGCGCTCGCGCTCCTCGGGCACGCGGCGCGCAATCGCGCCTCGATGCCCTCGTTCCTGTCGGTGCCGTACTTCTTTTGCCTCGTCAACATCGCAAGCGCCCTCGGCATTCTCGATGCCTTTCGCGGCAAGACCTACACGACGTGGACGACCGCGCGGGCCAAAGGTCCCTGATGCCCGGGCGATGGCCCATTGACGGGGTCCGCGTGCAGAATGGGCCCGGTCGTCGCGCTCGTGTCCTTGGGGTCCGCCCGTGTCGCTGACCGGCATAGTCTTCATTTTCGCGTTCCTGGCCGGCATCGGCTTCGCGATCGGCCGCCACCCGGTCTACGGGCTCTACACGTACGTCGCGCTCTTCTACCTCAATCCGCTCTCCCGCTGGTGGGGCGAGACTCTGCCGGACCTGCGCTGGTCGCTGGTCGCCGGGATCATCACGCTCGTACTGACGCTGCGATTGCCACCCGTGCCTGGGCGGCCGCCCTGGTACCGGTCAGCGCCGGCGCGCGCGCTGATCGCCTTTACCGTGTGGCTCTGGATCCAGAACATCTGGGCGCTCGACCCCGACCAGCACCTCGAGGTGTCGTTCCTTTTCACGAAGTACCTGATCCTCTACTACCTGATCTATCGCCTGGTTGTGACGCCCGAGGACATCTCGCGCTTCCTGCTGGTGCACCTTGCGGGCTGCGCCTACTTCGGATGGCTCGCGTTCACCGCGGACTCGAGCGGGCGGCTCGAGGGAGTGGGTGGCGCGGGCGTCAACGACGCCAACGCGTTTGCGATGCAGATGGATACCGGTGTCGTCGTCGGCGCGATGATCGCGCTGATCTTCCCCGGC
>CAYNCY010000202.1:0-6717 GCA_964395195.1 uncultured Steroidobacteraceae bacterium | reverse complement strand
CGCCGCCTCGATGCTCGCCTCGGAGGTCTTCGCGCCGCCGACGAGCTCGACGAGCGGCAGCAGGTAGACGGGGTTGAACGGGTGGCCGACGATCAGGCGCTCGGGGGCAACCATGTCGCGCTGCAGGTCCGAGGGCATGATGCCGGAGGTGCTCGAGGCGATGACGACGTCGGCCGGCGCGTGGCGGCTGACCTGCGCGAGCACGCGCTGCTTGAGCTCGATCTGCTCCGGGATGTTCTCTTGGATGAAGTCGACCCTGGCGGCCATCTCGTTGAGATCGGTCGTGAAGCTGAGCTTCCCCTTCGGCGGCAGCGGCGCCGAGGTCAGGCGCGCGAGCGCGGGCTCGGCATTGGCGACGGCGCCCCGTATCCAGGCCTCCATCTCCGGTTTCACGTCGGCGGCAATCACGTCGATGCCGAAGTGGAGTGCCCGCGCGGCCCAGCCGCCGCCGATCACCCCGGTTCCGAGTAGCCCGAGCGTCTTGACCTGCCGCATACGCACTCCCAGGGCGCCCGGTGGAGCGGCCTGTTTTTTTAATCTTGGGACAATAATATAACACGGGTGCCACCGAAACGGCACGGGGCACTCTATTAAGGGGCTGCGGGCGGGGCTCGTCGGCCCCTCCCCCGTCTCCCCGGCCGGGCGGCCGGGGTGGGGAGGCTGGCGGGCCGGACGGCCCGCCAGCATCGACATCAAGCATCAGAACTTCTGGCCGAACCCGATCCCGATCGTGCGCGGCTGCGTCGGGATGATGTACGGCTGCTGGCAGACGCTGACGGTGCACTGCTCGAAGCGCGAGATCTGCGCGCGTCGATCCATTGCGTTCGTCACGTTCAGCTTCCAGCTCATGTTGTTCTTCGTGATTCCGGCCGAGAGATCGAGCAACCCGTACGCCGGCTGCATGCCGATCAACTGCTGGTCCTGCGTCTTGAGCGCGGGCGCCGTCTCGGTCTGGTAGACGTACGCCGCCTGCAGGAACGACTCCCAGCCGCCGAGATCGAAGGTGTAACGCGCTACCGCGTTCGCCTTGAACTTCGGCGCAATCGGCATGTCCGCCCCGGCCGGAGCCTGCGGAGTGAACGGCGCGTTGCCAGAGCCCGCCGACAGGTCTTCGCCCGGGTACGTGCAGTCGTTCGACGTGACCGGCTTGCCGCTCGGATCATTGTAGCCGCAGTAGTTGTCCTGCAGGCGCGACTGGATCAGCTGGAAGCCGGTCGAGAGCGTAAACGCACCGTTTACCGCCCATTCGATATTCGACTCGATACCCTTGATCTTCGCGTTGCCGCCGTTCTCGATGATCGTGACGCTGTTCGGCCCCAGGAACGAGAACTGGAAGTTGTCCCAGTTTTCCTGGAACACCGCACCGTTCCACCGCAGGCGGTGCTCGAACCACTGCGTCTTCCAACCCACTTCGTAGTTGGTCAGGAAGTCGGCCGCGTACGGGCCTATGCCCGGAGCCGCGGTGCGGTTCACGCCGCCCGGCCGGAAACCCTTCGAGTAGGTCGCGTACACCATCGCGTCGGGCGTGATCTTGTAGGTCAGGTTCACGAGCGGGACGTGACCGGTCTGCGAGATGTCCTTGTCGAGGTCCGTGCACGGCGTGCCGCGGACGCGGACGACGCTCGATCCATACGGCGCCACGCAATGCGACATGCCCGACCCGTGCGGCGAGAAGTTGAGCGAGTAGCCGTAGAAGCCCACCAGCGAGTTGTCGCTCTTGAACTCACGCAAGCCGAGGTTCGTCTGGAGCTGGTCGGTGATGTCCCAGGTCACCTCCGCGAACACCGCCTTGTCACGGTCGATGCGCTGCTCGTCGGTGAGCCAGATCGTGTTGCCGGGGGTCGAGGGGATCGAGTAGTAGTCCGAGAACCCGGCCGGGTTGCCGCCACCGCCCGGATTGACGAAGCCGTAGCCCGGCATCACGTAGTTCTCGTAGATGTCGTGCACCTGGCGCTCGACGAACGCGCCGACGGTCGCGCGGACCTTGTACTGCTTCGGCGTCGAGACGCGAAGTTCGTGGCTGAACTTCTGGAAATAGCCCTTCGAGACCACGAGCTCCTGCGGCATGATCGGCAGGCCATTGTTGCCAACCCACGATGCGCCGTAGCCGTACAGCTTGTCGTAGAAGAACGAGTAGTCGCTGTAGTCGGCGATCGAGTGCGTGTCGCGCTTCATGAACGCGCCCGCATACACGATGTCGAAGTCGGAGACCTTGCCCTCGACGGTGAGGGCGGTCTGGATGAAGTTGTCCTGCGAGTTCTCGGGACCGAAGTGCGCGATCTGCAGATCGCCAACCGCCGGGTCGTAGCCGAAGAAGCCTTCGCTGTTGACCGACTGGCCCATCACGGTCGGCGTGATCGTCCAGTTGTCGCCGAGGTTGATCTTGAGCGCCGCGCGACCGCCCTTCGTGTCGGCCGTGTTGTAGTTGTTTTTGCGGTACGCGGCGTTGCTGATCGAGCCCTCGCCGACGCTGCCATCGTTGCCGGGGTTGCTGGCCCACGTCGGGAACGTGCGGACGCCGTTGACGATGCCCGCGTTCGCGTTGGTGCCAGCGACGTTGTCGATGAAGCCACCGTCGTGCTCGACCCAGCCGACCAGGCGGATCGCCGCGACGGGCGTCAGCGGCAGGTTCACGAAGCCCTCGGCCGTGTAGCCGGCGCCGCCGTGGCGGATCTGATTGCCGCTCAGGTCATAGCCCGCCGAGAACTTCGAAGGATCCGGCTTGTTGGTAATGATGCGGATCGTGCCCGCCTCGGAGCTCGAGCCGTACAGCGTGCCCTGCGGCCCCTCGAGAACTTCGACGCGCTCGATGTCGTACACGTGGATGTCGACGGTGCCGTCGATGGTCGTGACCGGCTGCTCGTCGAGGTAGGTGCCGACGCTCGGCTGCGAGCCCGAGTGGTTCTCGTTGGCGCCGGAGACGATGCCGCGCATGTAGACGTGCGAGGCGCCCGGCTGGCCGTTGCCGCCCTGGCCCTGGCCGCGGCTGTAGGAGACGCTCGGCAGGAACTTCACGTAGTCATCGAGGTTCTGCACGTGCAGTTCCTCGAGCTTCTCCGTTCCGAGCGCGAGGATCGCGACCGGCACGTCCTGCAGGTTCTCGGAGCGCTTCTGCGCGGTGACGACGACCTCTTCGAGGGCGCCGGTGGGTGCCGCCTGCTGCGCGTAGGCGACCGGGGCGCCGGCGAGAATGGCGGAAATTGCCGAGGCGAGCGGCACGTAGCGCGCGGCCGTACGGCTGCGCCTGATCCCTTCGCCCGCGTGCCCGTGGCGCGCGTTGGTGGTATGTCGACTAAGAGTCATGTCTTCGCTCCCCTGCTCGATGAATAATTGAACTGGACGGTCTTAAGCCTGAGTCGCGCCCTCGGCGGGCGACGCGAACTCGGGAACCTTGGGATAGAAATCGAGCACCGGTCCCAGCGCCTCCTTCAGAGGGCCGAGCCAGGGCTCGTAGTGGCGCCAGTGGTCGACGCCGTCGCGGAAAATGGGCTGGCGCACCTGTTCGGAACTCGCGGTCCGGACGGCGCGGTCGTTCTCGTAGAACCGCAGGCACTCTTCCTCGAACGGCAGCCCGCAGTAGTCGAGGAGGCGGCGCACCTCGGTCTCGGTATTGGAGATCGTGTCTTCGTAGATCACCCGGTGCACGCGACCCGGCAGTACGTCGTCGAAGTGCGCCATCAGCTCGACGTAGTCGCGGTAGTAGCCGCCGACATCCGTGAGCGAGTACGAGAATCCCTGGCCGCGGGCGAAATGCTGCTTGAACGCCGAAAAGCAGCAGCCGAGCGGATGCCGGCGCGCATCGATGATCTTGGCGTTCGGCAGGATCAGGTGGATGAGCCCGACGTACGGCCAGTTGTTCGGCATCTTGTCGACGAAGAAGGGCGCGGCGGTCTTGCGCTGGATGCGCGTGCTCGCGATGTAGCGCTCGCCGTACGCCTGGAACTCCTCGGGCTTGAGTTCGCGGAGGATGTCGGTGTACCTGACGTCCCCTTCGTCCTTCGCACGGCGCACGAGATCGTGCGCGATCGTCATCACGTCCGAGAGCTCCATCGTGCCCTCGACCATCGAGTGGCTCGAGAGGATCTGTTCGAGGAGCGTCGATCCCGCGCGCGGCATGCCGAGGATGAAGATCGGGTCTGCGGCACTCGCGCCCCAGCCGGCGCGCTCGGCAAAGAAATCGCGTGTCAGGACGCGTTTCGAGTTCGCGACGAGCGCGCTTGAATCAGCCGATCGGTAGTGGAGCTGCTTGCGCCGGATCTCGTTGCCGGTCGCGTAGTGGCTGAACGAGTCCTCCCAGACCTTCCGGTCCTCGAGCGCCTTGCCGAGCGCGAACTCGAAATGCAGCCGGTCTTCGTCGGTGAGGTCCTTGCGTGCGAGCTGCGCGCGCATCGCCTCGACGTCTGCGTCCGTGAAGCGGAACGTCTTGAGGTTGGCGAGGCTCCAGTACGCCTCGCCGAGCGAGGGCTCGAGCGCGATGGAGCGCCGGTAGGAGTCGATGCTGTCCTCGAGCCGACCCGCGGTCTTGAGCACGTGGCCGAAGCTCATCCGGATCTTCGAGTGGTCCGGGATGTCCTTGACGACTTTCTCGTAGATCGCGATCGCCTCGGTGAACTCACCGAGGCTGCCGAGGACCGTGGCCTTGAGGTTCCGGAAGCCGGGATTGCGGGGCTCGCGCACCAGCAGCTTCTCGATCTCGGCCAGCGCCTCTGCCGGACGCGGGATGCGGTTGAGGACGATGGCGAGGTTGAAGCGCGCCGCGTCGAAGTTCGGGGCGAGGTCGAGGCACGCACGCAGCAGGGCCTCTGCGTCGTTGTAGCGCCGCAGCCGCGCCGCGACTTCCGCCAGCATGCGCAGCGCCGCGACGTCGGTCGGGTACTTGATGAGGTGCGCCCGGAGGCGCGCCTCCGCGATCGGCAACTTGTTCTCGACGAGCGCCGCCGCCGCCTCGAGGAGCTTCGGGTCCCTGGTCGCCGCCTTCAGGAAGCGCGCACGCGCCTGGTCGGCGCCCGCATCGTCGCCCGCGACGTCGAGCATGTCGGCGAGCGAACGCCAGGCATCCGGTGAATCGGGCTTCAGTTGTGTCGCGCGCCGCAGCGCCGCGATCGAGCCCTGGGTGTCGCCCGCCTCGGCTCGGGCGAGGCCGAGCTCGATAAAGACGACCGCCGCCTGGGGCTGCTCGCGCGCGAGCGGTTCAAGTTCTTCGAGCGCGGCGCTCGTGCTGCCCGTGCGACGAAGCGCGGCGGCGTGGATCGTTCGCGCGTAAGGGTGACCGGGAACGGACTTCAGGATCTCGCCGGCTTGCTCGATCGCGAGGGCAGGTTCGGCCTCGAGCAGTCGCGCGGCGTGAGCGAGCGCGACGTCGATCGTCCCGACCTGCTCCGAAACGCTGCTCAATTGAAGACCATGCGAAATCCCGCTATTCGCGACATTAGATAAGAAACCCCCGCCACCGGATTGTCAAATCCGCCACATGTTGGGTTTACGCCGCAGATGAGGGCGTTCTGTGGACGGACAGCGAATCGCACCACCGCCCGAAGCGGCCAATATGGGTCGCCAAGCCCCTGAATCCTTGATGGTTTTCTGCAAACGGCGGCGCCGGCACCTGTGTTCGTCGGCGTTCAACAAGCGCGGAATTGTCCGACCGCTGCACACCCGTTCAAGGGTTTGTTGCAACACCCGGCGGGTCCTAGTGGCCGGGGCCCTCGAGGTCGGATCCGACGTCCCGGTCACCCGTGCCCGGCACGCGGAGCACCTTGCCCGGGTTCAGGATCCCGGCCGGATCGAATGCCGCCTTCACGCGGCGCATGAGCTCGATGCCCTCCGGGCCGACCCAGGCTTCGAGGGCGGCGACCTTCTCGGTGCCGATGCCGTGCTCGGCCGAGAAACTGCCGCCGAGTGAGCGCAGGTCCGCATAGACGAGCGGCGCGATCTCGGCGTAGCGCCGCGTGATGGGTTCGGCGGCATTCACCGTGACGTGGACGTTGCCATCGGCCAGGTGCCCGACGAGAAAGACGCTGAGCGCGGGGTCGTGCGCGGCGAGCCGCGCGGTCAGCGAGTCGAGATACCCATCGAGGGCATCGAGCGGCACCGAGACGTCGAACCAGAGGCCGCCAGGGTGGACACGATCGACCGCCCAGTCCTCGCGGATCCGCCACAGGTCACGCTCCTCTGCGGCATTCTTTGGCAGGAGCACGTCGAGTAGGGCGGACTGCTCGAGCTCGGTTGCGAGCACCGCCTCGAGCGGATCCTCATCCGGCGCTGCCTCGTGCGCGACGGTCGCGAAGAGCACCGCGTACGGCGCAGGCACCGCACTCAAGGCGGCGGTAATGCCGAGCGCCTTGGCCGTCAACCGGAAATGGTTGCCCGACATGAGCTCCGCCGCCGCCACCGAGACGCCTGCGGCCTCGAGCGTCCTGAGGAGCGCGACCCCGGCGCCGAGGTCCGCGGTTAGCGCGAGAGCGACGCGCGTCGAGCCGCGCGCCGGCACGAGCGCGAGCACGACGCGCGTGACGATTCCGAGCGTGCCTTCCGCGCCGATGAAGAGCTGCCGGAGCGCGAGGCCGGCGTTGTCCTTGCGCACGCGCCCGAGCGTGCCGACGACCTGCCCGCTCGCGAGCACCGCCTCGAGGCCGAGCACCCGCTCACGCATCGTGCCGTAGCGAAACGCATCAATACCGCCGGCGTTGGTCGAGACGAGGCCACCAATCGTCGCGGACC
>CAYNCY010000201.1:0-6752 GCA_964395195.1 uncultured Steroidobacteraceae bacterium | reverse complement strand
CTCGATGGAGGTGCCTCGCGCGACGGAGTTCACGGTTCCATCGTGCGCACGTCCGGCGTGCGGCTGCGGACGTTCAGGTTATCCCCGCATGCGAATTCGGGTGCCGCGCACGCGCGTCGAGTTGGTGCAGATTTTGATCAGTCGCCGGCGCACCGCTTTGGCTTGCCGGGTTGGTCGTGGGGTCGAATCCGGCCTGTCAGCGTGCGTCGTGCCGTTTCGCGCGCCATTCCCACACGGTCATTGCGCGACTGCCCGCGTGCCGCCGCGCGCCCAACGTGGCAACGCCCAAAGCATTGATATCGGTCATTTTTATTGCACTGCGATTCCGGACCCCTCCTCACAGCACGGTATGCGCGCCCTGCCCCGCGATGCACTCGGTTGCCCCTGCGATTGCGCATTTGCCAACCGCGCACGCCTGAAATTGTCCGCATTACGTCTTAATGGGAGGCGTCGAGGATTCACTTAATCACGCCGGATTCGGCAGCGGAGTCGAACTGTGAACTGCGTATCAGCCGGTGTGTACACCGCCCCAGCCGGCACCGAGCCGGGCAACGGCCGCGCGCTCGGCGCGTGGCGGGGAACGCTGCGCGCGACATTTGGCGCTGGCGCGTCCGGTTCAGCGGGCTGACGCATGCAGCTGCGCACGCGCATTGCCCTCACGTTTCTCGCGCTCCTTGGCGCCGTGATCGGTGCTGCGCTCTTTGCCGTGTCGGCGGCGAACCAGTCAAATGCGGAACGCGAGATCACGCGGCAGCTGGAAGTGGGTCGCCTCGTATTCGAGCGCGCCCTCGAAAGCAATCGCCGCGTTCTGACGCAGGCGGCGCAGGTGCTGACCGCCGACTTCGGATTCAAGGACGCTGTCGCGACGAACGACGCCGACACCATCGGCTCGACGCTTGAAACGCAGGGCCTGCGCATCGGCGCAACGCTCATGGAACTCATCTCCCTCGACGGCAACGTCGTCGCGACCGCGGGCTCGAAGTCGCAGGTCGGCGCGCCGTTCAAGCACCGTGAGCTTCTGACGCGTCCCGGCACGGGCGGCGCCCGCACCGCGATCGAGGTGGAGGACGGCCATGTCTACCAGCTCGTGATGGTGACCGTGAACAGTCCGCTCCCTGTTGCATGGATCGTCGTCGGCTTTGAGCTCGACGCGGCGTCGGTCAAGGAGCTCGCCGCCGTTACCGACCTCGACGTCACGATTGCCGTGAAGACTCCGACGGGCTGGAACGCCGCCGCGACATCCCTGCCGCCGGGTGGTCTGACGCAAGCGCTCGCCTCGCTTGCCTCGCCCGATACGGCGCGGGGCGACCTCCTGACGCGCTCGCTCGCGCTCGCGCCCGATGCCGCGGTGCCGGTGAGCGCGGTGCTCTCGCGCTCTCTCGCCGAGGCACTGCGACCGTTCGACCGGCTGCGCGAGCGCCTCGTCCTGATCGCACTCGTGTGCGTGAGCCTGAGCTCCGTCGCGGTCTTCTGGCTCGCCCGGAACATCACCCGGCCACTGCAGGCACTGACCTCCGCGATCGAGGCGATCCGTGGCGGACGCTACGATGCGCCGCTCGTCGTCGAGCGCCGCGACGAGCTCGGGACGCTCGCCGAGGGCCTGCAGCTCATGCAGAAGGCCGTCGACTCGCGCGATCGCGACATCCGAACGCTCGCGTACACGGACCGGCTGACCGGCCTCATGAATCGGACGGCGTTCACCGAGGCCCTCGGCAGCGCACTCAGCCGCGAAGGCGAAGCCGTCGCCGTCGCGCTCGTGAACCTGCGCCGCTTCCGCCGGATCAACGAGTGCCTGGGATATGGCATTGGCGATGCGGTGCTGACCCAGGTCGCCGGTCGCCTGTCCGAGGCTCCCGCCATCGCCGCGCAGTGGGCGCGCGTGGGCGCCGATCATTTCGCGGCTTTCACGCCGCTCGGACCCGGCGCGTCGCTCGAGCAGTGGGGTGCGCAGCTCCTCAGGCGCCTCGCGCGCCCCGTCGAGGTGTCCGAGCAGCCAATCGACATCAGCCCGGTCATCGGCCTCGCGTGCGCCCCGACCGACTCGGACAACTCCGATGACCTGATGCGCTGCGCCGACCTCGCGATGGAGCGCGCGCGGCGCGAAAACGTGGCATTGCGAGTCTACGACGCGAGCCTGCGAGTTGCGACCCGCGACCAGCTGTCGCTCCTGGGTGAGCTGCAGCGCGCGATCGACGGCGGTGAGCTGGCGCTCGCGCTGCAGCCCAAGCTCAACCTGCAGTCCGGCGAGCTCGTGGGCGCCGAGGCGCTGATCCGCTGGCAGCACCCGACGCGCGGGCTCCTGATGCCGGGGGCGTTCATCCCATTCGCCGAGCAGGCCGGCTTCATCCGCAAGATCACCCGCTGGGCGCTGCGCGAAGGCGCCTTGATCGGCAGTGCCTGGGCGCGCGCCGGCATGCCGCTCAGCCTCTCGGTCAACATCAGCGCCGACGACCTCGCCGACCCGCAGCTCGACAGCCACCTGCGCGAGGTGCTGGCCGAGACCCGGATGCCGAGCGAACTGCTGACGCTCGAGCTCACCGAAAGCGGCTTCATTGGCGACCCGGACAAGGCGCTGCTCAAGCTGCAGACGCTCAAGACCCAGGGCGTAATGCTGTCGATCGACGACTTCGGCACCGGCTACTCCTCGCTCAGCTACCTGACCCGCATGCCGGTCGATGAGCTCAAGATCGACCGCAGCTTCGTCTCGGCGATCGCCGGAAGCCCGGAGGCGACCGCGGTCGTGCAGGCCGCGATCGAGATGGGACACAGTCTCGGCCTCTCGATCGTGGCCGAAGGCATCGAGGATAGGGGCACCGCGGCCGATCTCGCATCGCTCGGCTGCGACGTCGGTCAGGGCTACGTCTACGCGAAGCCCATGCTGCGCGAGGCCTTCGACGCGTGGCGCCTCGCGCACGACGCAACTGCCGCGCGGATTCCCGAGATCCAGCCGACCGATACCGTCGTCACGCGACTCAGGCCCCGCGCCCGCCGCTCGAGAAGCCCGGGCTGACCGGCTGTCATCCGGCATTCGCGCGGCTTGCGAGTACGTTGTGCAGCGCGGCGCGGTGGTGTATCAATGACAGTGACGTCCTATAACAGTCTTTGACGAGCGAAATTGGGTAGCACGGTCATTCTCGATCTGATGGGCGGCGTCGCGCTGCTGTTGTGGGGCCTGCACATGGTCCACAGCGGCATCGTGCGCGCCTTCGGCGTGGACCTGCGCCGCTGGCTCGGCATTGGCCTGCGCAGCCGTCCCCGCGCCTTCGCGGCGGGCGTCGCCGTCACCGGCCTCCTGCAGAGCAGTACGGCCACGGGCCTCATGACCGCCTCGTTCGTCACTGGCGGCACCGTCGAGCTCGCCCCGGCGCTCGCGGTGATGCTGGGCGCGAACGTCGGCACGACGCTCGTGGTCCAGCTCCTCTCTTTCAACATCGCGATCGTGACGCCCATCCTGCTGGTTGGCGGCGTTCTCGCGTTCAAGCGCAGCGGCCGGACCCGGACCCGCGACCTTGGGCGCGTCGCGATTGGCGTCGCGCTCATGCTGCTTGCGCTGCACACGCTGGTCGTGGTGCTCGGTCCGACCGAGAACACCCCGATGACGCGGACGATCCTCGCGGCAATCGCGGGCCAGCCGTGGCTCTGCGTGCTCCTGGCCGCGATCGTGACCTGGGCCGCGCACTCGAGCATTGCCGTGGTGCTCCTGACCATGTCGCTCGCGACGACCCACGCCGTCACGCCGGTCGGCGTGCTGGCGCTCGTGCTCGGCGCGAACCTTGGAAGCGCAATCAACCCGCTGATCGAGGCGAGCCAGCCTGGCAACCCGGCGAGCCAGCGCCTGCCGCTCGGCAACCTGCTGATCCGCGCCGTTGGCTGCGCCCTCGTCGTGCCGTTCCTGCAGCCGATTGCGAACGAGCTCTCGCGCCTTGACCCGAATCCCGGACGCGTGGCCGCCGACTTCCATACCGCGTTCAACGTCGTCCTCGCGCTCGTCTTCATCTGGCCGCTCGATGCGCTCGCAAGGCTGCTGACCGAGTGGCTCCCGGCACCGAAACGCCCCGTCGACCCCGCGACGCCGCTCTACCTCGATGAGACCGCGACCAGCACCCCCTCTGTTGCGCTCGTCTGCGCGGCGCGCGAAGTGCTGCGAATGGGCGACCTCGTCGAGACGATGCTGCGGCAGGCGATTACCGCGTTCCTCAGCAACGATCGCAAGCTCGTCACGGAGATCAGCCGCATGGACGATGCGGTCGACAACCTCAACCGCGCGGTCAAGCTCTACGTCACCCGCATCACGCGCGACAGCCTCGATGACCGTGACGGCCACCGCGCCATGGAGATCGTCTCCTTCGCGATCAACCTCGAGCACGTCGGCGACATCATCGACAAGAACCTGATGGACCTTGCCAACAAGAAGATCCGCCGGGGCATCTCCTTCTCGGACGCCGGCACTGCCGAGCTCGTCGCCTTCCATCAGCAGGTCGTCGACAGTTTGCGGCTCGCCGTCGGCATCTTCATGTCGGGCGACATCGAGGTCGCGCGACGCCTGGTGGCGGCGAAGGCGCAGCTGCGCGAGACGGAGTTCGCGGCTGCGGAGCGCTACCTCGTGCGCCTGCGCGAGGATCCGGTCGAATCGAGCGAAGCGGCCTCGCTCGACCTCGACATCCTGCGCGACTTGAAGCGCATCCATTCGCACCTGTGCTCCGCCGCGTACCCGGTACTGGAACGCGCGGGCGCGCTGCAGCCGAGCCGGCTGCGCACCACGGGGCTCGCCGGTCGCGCGAACCGGAAGAAGTCCTACGTCCGCGAGAAGGAACCTCCCCCGACCGACGCGCCGACGACCTGAAGCCGTCCCGGGGCGCGTGGGTTACGTAATCCCACCGGTCGTGGAGAGGCACTGCACAGGAGTGTCAAGAAGCTGTGAATTTTCAGTGCGTTATGCCAGAGTCAACCGAATGGCGCCGCGCGCGTTCTATCCTCCTTGATGTGTGCGCCAGATCTGGAACGACGCAGCCCCGATAGGGTCAAAATAGGGCTGGCGCGCGTGAATGATTCGGCCTCGACCCGACTATGCTGCTCGCTCGACGCGACGCCTGAGGTGACACCATGACGAGTCAACGCACACGACGCTTCCTCCCCGTTCTCGCGGCCGTCGCCGGACTGACCTTCGGCGCGGGCGCACTCGCTCACCCGGGCGTCTCGGTCGGTGGCGGATTCCACGGCGTCGGACACGTCGCCGGTGGCGCGCACGTCGGCGGCGGTGGCGTGGGGCACTACTACGGTGGCCACTACGCGGGTTATCGCGGTGGCTGGTACGGCGGCGGCTACCGCGGCTGGCACGGTGGCTACTACGGCGGCTACTACGGTGGCTGGGGCTTCTTTGGCGCCGGTCTCTACCTCGCGACCCTCCCCTGGTACTACTCGACGTACTACTGGGATGGCATCCCGTACTACTACGCGGACAACAACTACTACCGCTGGAACAGCGTGGTGGGTCAATACGAGACGGTTCGCCCGCCAGCCGGTGGAACGCAGGCGCCGGCCGCGGCCCCCGCGTCGAGCTCGACCGACCTCTTCATGTACCCGAAGGCCGGCCAGAGCACCGAGCAGCAGGCGAAGGACCGTTACGAGTGCCATCGCTGGGCGGCGGATCAGACCGGATTCGACCCGACCCAGAACGGCGGCGGTGTCGCAGCCGATGCGGCCGCCGCCAAGCGCGCCGACTATCTGCGCGCGGACGGTGCCTGCCTCGAAGGTCGGAACTACAGCGTTCGCTGAGACGACGGCCGCCCCGGCCGTCGTGAACGCCGGCTAGTTATTCGCGCACTCGGTCCGGTGCAAGAGCGCCGCGAGTGCGGCGCAGGCGTTCGGGACGCCTGTCAGCCCGCCCGGCGACACGGTCGTCGGATCGCGCATCAAGAGCGTCTCCGCCTCGTGCGCCGACAGGTGCGGCCGCTCGGCTCGCAATAGCGCCACCAGGCCCGACACCTCGGCCGTCGCCAGCGAGCTGCCGGAATAAAAATCGTAGTGGCCTTCCGGCGCGAGCGACAGCACTTCGCGTCCGGGCGCGTGCACGGTATCGCGGTTCTGGTGCCCTGACTCGATCGCATCGACGGCGATCACGCCATCGATGTCCGTCGGAAACGAGTGCCTGAGGCCGTCGGCCGGGACCGCGCCCACGACGATGACGCCCGCATCGAGGCCGCGACGCAAGATCCGGGACAGGAGCGGATCGCTCGGCCCCGAGAGGCTCAGGTTGATGATGTCCGCGCGCGCCTCGATCGCCGCCGCGAGCGCCTGCGCCAGCGTGAAGGTGTTGCAGACGGCGACCGTCCCGGTCTGCGCGCGCCAGCAGGCCTTGTACGCGAGCAGCCGCACGTCGGGCGCGATGCCGACGATGCCGATGCCGTTGTTCGGCACGGCGGCGATGATGCCCGCGACGGCGGTACCGTGCGCGTCGTCGCGAAATGCCCGTGCGTCGGTGTCGACGAAGTTCCGGGTCTGCGCGCCCTCGCGCCGCAAGTCGGGATGAGCGGTATCGACGCCCGTATCCACGATCGCGACCTTCACGCCGCCGCCGCGGCTGAGCCCCTGCGCCTGCGCGATGGCCATCTGCTGCATGTTGACCTGCAGGCCCGCGTACGGATCGTTGTACACGCCGGCCTGGGTCTCGAAGGCAATGAGCGGCTGCGCCGACTCGACGCGCGGATCGTGCGCGAGGCTTGCGAGGAGACCCTCGAGGTCGTGCTGCGCGA
>CAYNCY010000200.1:0-6777 GCA_964395195.1 uncultured Steroidobacteraceae bacterium | reverse complement strand
ACCCGCCTCGCGCGCCAGCGCGTCAACGCGGGCTTCACCCAGGCGGTTCTCGCGCGCGAGGCCGGTGTCGCCCCGCGCACCGTCGGGCGGATCGAGCAGGGTCACGGGGCCGATCTCGGCACGCTGATCCGGCTGCTGCGCGTGCTCAACCTGATGGGCGGCGTCCAGGCGCTGATCCCCGACGGCCCGGCGAGCCCGCTCGCCGCGCGGCGCAATCGCGGCCGTGTCCGCCGCCGCGCATCGTCCGCGCGCACGGCCGAGGCGGCCGGGCGGCCGTGGACCTGGGCGGAGTAGCGCGTGACCGTCGCGGACGTGCGGCTGTGGGGGCGCTCGATCGGCGCGGTGTCGATCGAGGAGGGCGCGGAAGTCGCCGCCTTCGAATACGAGCCCGCCTTTGCGGCGAGCTCGATCGAGATCGCGCCCCTCGAGATGCCGCTCGCGAACCGCGTGTACTCGTTTCCGGCGCTGCCGCGCGCCGCGTTCCACGGTCTGCCCGGGCTCCTCGCGGATTCGCTGCCGGATCGCTTCGGCAATGCGCTGATCGATGCGTGGCTCGCGACGCAAGGCCGCCGTCCCGAGAGCTTCAACGCCGTCGAACGGCTCTGCTACGTGGGTGCGCGTGGCATGGGCGCGCTCGAGTTCGTCCCGGCCCTGGGTCCGAGGACCCGCACCTCGACGCCGCTCGACGTCGAGGCGCTCGTCGCACTCGCCGCCGACGTGCTCGCGCACCGCACGCGCGTGGGCGGCTCCCTCGCCCCGGAGCACGCGCAGGCGGCACTCGAGGACATCCTTCGCGTGGGTACCTCCGCGGGCGGCGCGCGCGCGAAGGCGATCATCGCGTGGAACCCGGACACCCACGAGGTGCGCTCGGGCCAGGTCCGCGCGGCCGAGGGCTTCGGCTACTGGCTCCTCAAGTTCGATGGCGTGCGCGGCAACCGCGACAAGGAACTCGACGATCCGCAGGGCTACGGCGCGATCGAGTACGCGTACTCCGTGATGGCGCGCGCCGCCGGCATCGAGATGAGCGAGTGTCGCCTCCTCGAGGAGGGCGGGCGGCGCCACTTCATGACGCGACGCTTCGACCGGACTCCCGCGGGCGAGAAGCTGCACATGCAGTCGCTCGCCGCGCTCGCGCACCTCGACTTCAACGCCGCGGGCACCCACGGCTACGAGCAGGCCTTCGCCGTGATCCGGCGCCTCGGTCTTCCGATGGCGGCGGTCGAGCAGCAGTTCCGGCGGATGCTCTTCAACGTCGTCGCGCGGAACCAGGACGACCACGTCAAGAACATCGCCTTCCTGATGGACAAGGCGGGGCGCTGGTCGCTGGCACCCGCCTTCGACGTGAGTTTCAGCTTCAATCCGGCCGGCCGCTGGACGGCGCGTCACCAGATGACGGTGAACGGCAAGCAGGACGGATTCGAGATCGGGGACTTGCGCGCCGTGGCCGGGGTCGCCGGACTCAAGCGCGGGGCGACGGAGAAGATGCTGGCGGAGGTGTGCGAGGCGGTCGCGCGGTGGCCGGAGTTCGCCCTGGCGGCCGGCGTCGCGCAGGAGTGGCGGGCGCACGTGGCGAGGCACCTGCGCCTCGAGCTGCGCGAGTTCGCGACGCGCCGTTGACACCCGGTTCGCGCGCGTGGACCGATAGTAACTAACGAATATCAATCGGTTACAGCGTGTATCTCATCTTCCTTGGTGCGCCCGGGTTTGCGCTCTCCCGTCCGCCAAGCGGCCCATCGCCGCTCGGCCAGGCGCCGCGTTTATAGTGCGCGACTGAGGTTCGGGCGCACCGCTCCGGATCGACCCAACGGGTAACTGCCATGAACGCAACCGGTCGAACCTGCCACGCGCCTGCCGGCCTCGCACTCCTCGTGGCGCTCGGGATGGCACTCATCGCCCCCGCCGTCGCCGAGACCGTGATTCCGACGTCGGCCTTTCCGGACCTGAGCTGGCGCCTCGTCGGTCCTTTCCGTGGCGGCTGGACACCGATGGCGGTCGGCGTGCCGACGGAGCCCGACACCTACTACTTCGGCGCGGCGGGCGGCGGCCTCTGGAAGACGACGGATTCGGGCCGCACGTGGCAGCCGAGCACCGACGGGCAGCCGATCGACTCGATCGGTGCGATCGCGGTCGCGCCGTCGGATCCGAAGATCCTCTACATCGGCACCGGCCACCCGGAACCCCGCTACGACATCATCGGTGGCAGCGGCGTGTACCGCTCCTCCGATGCCGGCAATAGCTGGAAGCCGGCCGGACTCGCCGCGACCCGCCACATCGGCGCGATTGTCGTCGACCCCCGGAACGCCGACGTCCTGGTCGTCGCGGCGCTCGGTCACGTCTTCGGCACCGGTCCCGATCGCGGCGTCTATCGCAGCGAGGACGGCGGGGCGACCTGGCAGCAGACGCTCTTCGTCGATGAGGCGACCGGTGCGGTCGACCTCGCGGCCGACCCCGCGAACCCTGACATCCTCTACGCCACGACCTGGACCGCGCGCGTCTATCCCTGGCTCAGCTACTTCACGCCCATCGAGGGCACGGGGAGCGCGCTCTACAAGTCGAGCGACGGCGGCCGCCGCTGGTCGAAGGTCGGCGGCGCGGGCTGGCCCACGGGTGCGCTCGGGCGCATCGGCATCGCGGTCACGCACGCGCACGGCGCGACCCGCCTCTATGCGAGCATCGCGCAGCGCGAGCGCGGCGGTTTCTTCCGCTCGGACGATGACGGCGCGCACTGGCAGCGGGTCAACGACGCGGGCTGGGTGACGAGCTGGTACAACAGCCGCATCACGGTCTCGCCGACCAACCCCGACGTCCTCTACACGATCGGCCAGTCGATCCACGAGTCGCGCGACGCGGGCGTCACCTTCCCGCCGCTGCGCGGTGGCCCCGGCGGCGATGACTTCCATTTCCTGTGGATCAACCCGCTCGACCCGAACCGGTGGATCGCCGCGAGCGACCAGGGCTCGATCGTCTCCGTGAATGGCGGCGCGACGTGGAGTGACTGGTACAACCAGCCGACGGGTCAGTTCTACTACCTCGCGACCGACGATCGCTTCCCGTACTGGATCTACTCCGGGCAGCAGGACAGCGGCACCGTCGGCATCGCGAGTCGCGGCAATGACGGCGCGATCGGCCTGCGCGAGTGGCATCCGGTTGGCGGCGAGGAGCGCGACTACGACCTGCCGGATCCCGAGGATCCCGGCATCGTCTTCGGGAGCGGCCTCGGTGGCCGCGTGTCGCGCTGGACCGAGGCGACGGGCGAGGTGGCGAACGTCTCGCCGTGGCCCGTCAGCAGCTACGGCCGCCGGCCGACCGACTACAAGTTCCACTACAACTGGTTCAGCCCGATCGCCTTCTCGCGCCAGAAGCCGTACGCGCTCTATGCCGGGAGCCAGGTGCTGTCGCGCTCGCTCGACCGTGGCCAGCACTGGCAGGTCATCAGCCCCGATCTCTCGGGACGGACGCCCGGCACGCACGAGTGCGGTGGCGATCCGACGCCCGAGCGCGCGCTCGAGTGCGGTTACGGCGTCATCAACGTGATCGCGCCGGGACTCAAGGACAACGCGGAGATCTGGATCGGCACCGACGACGGTCGCGTTCAGCTCACCCGTGACGGCGGCGCGCACTGGAGCGCCGTGACGCCGCCCGGCCTTCCCGCCTGGGCCAAGGTCAGCAGCATCGACCTCGTGGCGAAGCGCCCGGGCGTCGCCTACGTCGCCGTGGACAACCACCGCCAGGACGACTTGAAGCCGTACGTCTACGTGACCCGCGACTACGGCGCGAGCTGGAGCGAGATCGATGCGAGCCTGCCGGCGGGGCGTTTCGTCAGCGTCGTGCGGGCCGACCCGGTGCGCGCGGGCCTTCTCTACGCCGGCACCGAGCTTGGCGTCGAGGTCTCCTTCGATGACGGTACGCACTGGCAGAGCCTCAAGCGGAACCTGCCGCCGGCGTGGGTCCACGATCTGCTCGTCAAGGATCGTGACCTGATTGCGGCGACGGTGGGGCGGGGGCTCTGGGTGCTCGATGACGTGAGCGCGCTTCGCCAGGTGAGCGCGAACGTGACGGGCGCGGGCCGGCTCTACGCGCCGGCGCCCGCCTATCGGCTCCGACCGAATGCCGGCACCGACACGCCCTTCACGCCCGAGACCGCCCTCGGCCGCAACCCGCCGACCGGCGCCGTGATCGACTACTGGATCGCGCACGAGACCGATGCGCAGGTCGAACTCGAGATCCGGGATGCGCAAGGCGCGCTCGTGCAACGGTTCTCGAGCGCAGCGGAGGCGCACGCACCGGCGGGGGAGCTCTACTTCCAGAAGGACTGGCTCGTGCCGCCCTCGCGCCTCTCGGCGAAGCCGGGCGCGCACCGCTTCGTCTGGAACTTGAGGCTCCCGGCACCGAAGGCGATCGAGTACCAGTACTCGATCGCCGCGTCCCGCGCCGAGGGCACGGTACTCCTGCCGCAAGGCCCGCTCGCGCTCCCCGGCAGCTACCACCTCTCGCTCGTCGTCGACGGTTCGCACTTCGATGCGCCGCTCACCGTGCGCGCGGATCCCCGCGTCGCCGTGAACGAGGCAGCGCTCGCCGAGGCCCTCGCCTTCGCGCACGACCTCGCAACGGAGCTCGGTCGCGCCTGGCGCGGCTACGCCGAAGTCGGCGCCGTGCGCGCGGAACTCGAGAAGCGCGCGACGGCGCTGCACAGCCGGCCGAAGGATGCCCCGCTCCTCGCGGCCGTCGAGAGCCTCGAAGCCAGCCTCGCGCCGCTCGCGAGCGGCGGCGGCGAAGCGTCGATCGCCTTTGCGTCCTCGGGCGACCTCCTCGCACGAATCGAGACGGACGTTGAGGGCGCGGATGTCGCGCCAACGGCCGCCGAGCGCAGCGTCGCGGCCGAGGTTGCTACCCGCCTCAACACGGCCGAGAAGCGCTGGACGGAGCTCCGGCACGGCGAACTCGACGCCCTCAACAAGCGCCTCGTGGCCGCGCACCTCGGTGCGATCCAGGTACCCGATGCCGCGCACCTCGAAGGTGCCGAGCCGCCGGAGGGCGAGGACCTGCCCTAGTCGTGCCCAGGTCGCGTCCGGGTCGCGTCCGGGTCGCGTCTGGGGCGACCAAATCCGCGACGCACGCCCGGGGGCCACCCGCTCAGGTTCCTAGCCCGCCCGCCGATACCCCGAAGGAGCGGGCTACTCCCGGCCGCGTCCGGGTAACGTCTATGAGGGCCAAGTCGACCAACGCGCCCGCAGGGCGGGGACTCGCGCGCGTCGCGCGCCCCGTGCGTGATGGCGTCGCCGCGGCCATCGCGGTCCTCCTCATCTCGTCGCTCGGCCTTGCGTACCTCTACCGCTCGGCGCGCGTGATCCAGATCGAGGCCGTGCAGAGCGAGCTCGTGCAGCTCGCCCGCGCCGCGGCCGTGCAAGTGGACGGCGACCTGCACCGCGCCATCGTGAGCCCGAACCAGGCGGGGAGCCCCGAGCACCTCGCGCTCCTGAAACCCCTGGTCGCGTTCCACAAGGCGACCGAGAACCTGATCTACGTCTACACGGCCATCCTCGACGGCGACAAGGTCCGCTTCGAGGTCGGTACCGACTACCTCTACCGCGTCGATGGCGACACGCTGCCGCCGGATCCGCTCTTCCAGCTCGCCTCCGGCAACGATCCCGACCTCAAACGCGCGCTCCTCGAACACCGGGTGGCGGTCAGCGCCAGGCCCGTGCACGAGATCGTGCGCAGCTACATGAGTGCGTTCGCGCCGTTCTACGACAGCAAGGGCCAATTCGTCGGTGTCGTCGGCATCGACATGTGGACGAAGGACCTCGATGCGCGGCTCGCGCGCATCGACCGCGCGGGTGCGGCGGCACTCGGCGGGGTCGCGCTCCTCTCGCTGCTGGTCGGCTTTGGCGTGCGGCGCTTGTCGGCACAAATCCGCAATGCGCGGGCACGCGACAAGGCGCTCACGCGCCGCGTCGCTGCCGCCAAAGCCGAGGCCGAGGCGCTCGCCGAGCGCGCCGCGGTCGCGGCGCGCGCCAAGGGGGAGTTTCTCGCGACCATGAGCCACGAGATCCGCACCCCGATGAACGGCGTGCTCGGCATGGTGGACCTGCTCCTCGACAGCGATCTCACGCCCGAGCAGCGCGAGCACGCGCGCACCGCGCAGCAGTCGGCCGGGCTCCTGCTCGCGATCATTGACGACATCCTCGATTACTCGAAGATCGAGGCCGGGCGGCTCGAGCTCAAGCTCGAGCCCTTCGACCTCAAGGCCGCGATCGGCGAGATCGTCGCGCTCCTCGCGCCACGCGCACGCGATCGGGGACTCACGCTCGGGCTGCGCTATCCGTCGGGTCCAACGCGGTTCGTCGGCGACTCGATCCGGATCCGCCAGATCCTCCTCAACCTCGCCGGCAACGCGCTCAAGTTCACCGCCCAGGGCGGCGTCACGATCGCGGTCGATTTCGAGGCGGCGAGTGCGGGTCGCGCCGGCATCCGGCTCGAGGTCAGCGACACCGGCATCGGCATTGCACCCGAGGTGCAGGCGAAGCTCTTCAGTCGCTTCACGCAGGCCGATGCCTCGACGACGCGCCGCTTTGGCGGCACGGGACTCGGGCTCGCGATCACCCGCCACCTGGTCGAGCTCATGGGCGGGGAGATCGGCGTCGAGAGCGAGCTCGGCCAGGGCGCGATGTTCTGGTGCGAGTTCGAGCTCGAGCTCGCGGCGGACGCCGTGGTTGCGGCGCCTGCAGCCGCGCCGCCGGTGATCGCCCCGGCCGAGGCCGCCTTCGCGTGTGCCGG